>CAIYCP010000403.1 GCA_903924715.1 uncultured beta proteobacterium | reverse complement strand
AGCTAGCGCTCAGGTATACACCTCGATCGCAGCGCAACTGGTTCAAGCGATGCGCAACACCGCTACCGTACTGAAACCGTTTATGTGGGACTTTGAAGCGAACACCGGCGCCCCCCAATGGTTGGCCAACGACGTGCACAAAAATGGCGCGATCGATACACCCATCGGTATGCGTAAGCGCGATGCCCGCACGCTCACCGTACTCTGGGAGGACGGCGTTCAATCCGAATTTGACGTGCGCGACTTACGCTTGGCTTGCCAGTGCGCGTTGTGTGTCGAAGAGATGAGCGGTCGCCCATTACTGGATCCAAAAACCGTACGTGCCGATGTTGCCCCCAAGAAGATCATGAGCGTCGGTAACTATGCCATTGGCTTTGACTGGAACGATGGTCATAACAGCGGGATTCATGCGTTTACAAGACTAAGAAAATTTGCTGATGAAGCGGCGGCAAATCGGTCTGAAGATGTCTAACACCAGCGCCCTGCACGCAACGCAGGTTCAGGCCCCGATCACGATCAAGGCTGAAACTGCGATCGCAGATCCGGATACCTGCAAATTTACGGTCAGCACGATTGTGCAGGCGGGTGGGCCATTTTTCTTTGCAGATACGGTGCAAGCGGCAAGCGCACCCTTGGCAGCAACGCTCTTTGAACTACAAGGGGTCGCCTCTGTATTGATTGCCGACAACACTGTGACTGTTAGCAAGTCTGCCGACACCTCATGGCAAACTTTAAAGGCTGCGATCGGTGCCGCCATCCGCGCACAGCTATTGTCTGATTTTCCTGCAGTACTTGAAACGACTATCGCCAAGCAGGCGCAGGGGCGCTCAACTGAGGTTGTGCGTGAGATTGTGCAAGATATTCTCGATCGCGAAATCAACCGCTCAATCGCCAGTCACGGCGGCGCGATCGCGATTGTCGATCTGCGCGAGGGTCAACTCTACGTACGCATGAGTGGTGGCTGCCAAGGCTGCGCGTCGTCTGAGGCCACACTCAAACAAGGTTTTGAAGTCATGGTGAAAAGAGCCGCGCCAGAGATCACAGAGATTATTGATGTGACAGACCATCAGTCTGGACAAAAGCCGTATTACTCGCGCTAGATCGTCTTCGGGCTCACGTTTCTCTGGGTGACAAAAGCGGCTGTCAAAAGCATGATTGTAAAATTGCGACCAACATCACCACGGGCCTGAACCATGTTTTTGAAACTCTCGCACTGGATCGATCGCAACATTCTTGAACTTGGCCGTGAAATGCGGCTATCGTACTTGCCCCCCTTAATGGTATACGTCGCTGCTGGCGTTTCAAGCCTGACCGGCATCGTCGGCACGTTTTTTGTTAAAGACTATCTCAATCTTTCTGCCGCCTTTTTAGCGACTTTGAGTTTTTGGGTGGTGATCCCCTGGTCGCTCAAGATGGGGCTTGGGCATATTGTCGATTTGTTGTGGCGCTTTAAAAGCGGGTTGCTTTTTGTAGGCGCTTCCCTCATCGCCGCAAGCTTACTCATCATGGTGGGCTTGGTGTCTCACCGCGACGCGATGGCTGGCGTATTCTCTGTTGAAGTTTGGTATGTCTTAAGCGCCTTGCTCGCCCCCATCGGTTACGTACTGCAAGATGCCGTCGCTGACGCCATGACTGTTGAGGCCGTGCCTCATGTCGACGAGCACGGCCAGCCCATCGAAGCTGAACGTCTCAAACTGATGCACACCACCATGCAAACCCTTGGGCGTGTGGCGATTATCGGTGGCTCGGTATTCGTTGCGCTGTTGAACATATACGCCTTTGCAGGCGTACAGCACCTGTCTGAAGCTGAAAAACTGACTCGCTACGCTGAGGTCTACACCTTAGCGCTTAGCATCCCATTGATTTCAGTCGCAGGGGTCGCAGTCGCGGCCTGGCTACACCTGCGCGATCAACGCCGCTTGATTGAGCAAGGCTTCACCAAAGAGCAGGCACACGCCGCACTGACTTCACATATCGAGCTCGTCGCACCGAACTGGACGATTCTTTTGGGCAGCCTGGTCTTTGTATTTTTCACGCTCGCCATGGGTTTGAGTCAAGTCCAGTATGCCCAAGAAATTATTTTTGTCGGGTCAATGACCATCATCATTTTTTTGATGAGTCGACTCACCCGTGATCTTGAACCGCAAATGCGTTCAACCCTCGTTGGTACAGCTCTGGTGATTTTTTTCTTTAGAGCGATTCCAACGCCTGGGCCTGGTGTGACCTGGTGGCTGATCGATGAGCTTAAGTTTGATCAACATTTTTTTTCGATACTCTCACTGATTGGTAGCGTGCTGTCTTTACTTGGCATGTTTATTTTTCGCCGCTTCATGGCCGAGAAATCGATTGTTTATATCATTGGCACGCTCACCATTTTTGGTACGTTGCTGGCCTTACCGACCTTAGGGATGGTGCATGGCCTGCACCACTGGACAGCCGCAATGACAGGCGGCATCGTTGATGCACACGTCATCGCGCTGATCGATACTGCGCTTGAGTCGCCACTGGGGCAAGTTGCAATGATCCCGATGCTTGCCTGGATCGCGCGCTCGGCACCCGACAATTTGAAGGCCACCTACTTTGCAGTGATGGCTTCGTTCACCAATCTCGCGCTATCGCTCAGTCAACTTGGCACCAAATATCTCAACCAAATCTTTGAAATTACGCGCGCAACCAAAACGGCAACGGCCCAAAGTGCGGCAAACTACACCGAACTCGGACCGCTGTTACTCACCACGATTTGTCTTGGCTTTGCGATACCGTTTATCGCGATTGCCATTGTCAAACTCACACGATTTAAAAGCAACTAGGCCTTCAACCCAGACTATCGGCCCAGATATTGCGCGCCCAGCCCCAGGCGTACACGCCTTCAAGATCGGTTGGCCCAGCAGAAATGCCACCTGAACCTGCCACTGTTTTAAAGGTCTTTTCAGTCGCATCATACTGATGCACACTCGCCACATGAATCACTTGGTTCTCGTTCACAAAGCTGTAGCAGGTATTGGTGAGCACAGGCGCTGGATTAATCTCCCAACCGTTTAGTTGTGCAATGATCGCAGCAGCCGCAACTTTAGCGTGCTGGTTAGCCATGTGACCTGATTTTGGCATCAAGGGTGCAACTTGAATCGAATCACCCAATACGTGCACATCTTTCGCTGCTGTAGATTCAAACGTTTTGAAGTCAACTTGCACCCAACGCTTGTTTGCGTTGGCAATACCGCCTTGCACTGCTAAATCACCTGCGCGCATCGCGGGCAAAATATTCAAGACATCCGCCTTCAAATCGTCTTGCACATCAAACTTAAGCGTCTTAGTTTTTGCGTCAACAGCAGTCACATTGAACTGAGGACGATATTCAAGAATGCCCGCATACTGCTCGGCCCAAACTTTTTTGAACAGGCCGGGCTTTGAGGTGACATCAGGGTTCGCATCCAGAATAATGACCTTGGACTTGGGCTTATTCTTTTTAAAATAGTTGGCAACTTGGCAGGCGCGCTCGTAAGGCCCAGGTGGGCACCGATACGGCGCAAGCGGGATACTCAGCGCATAGACACCACCATCCTGAATCGCTGCAAGCTGTTTATGCAAGGCAATCGTCTCGTCGCCTGCTTTCCAGGCTTGCAAGGTAATGCCCGCTTGATTGGCTTGCGCCAGGCCTTCGATGCTGTCAAACATCAGGCTAATACCTGGTGACACCACAAGCTTATCGTAGGGTAATGTTTGACCCGACGCGAGTTGAACGGTTTTCTTTTCAGCGTTAAACGAGGCGACGCTATCTTTCACAACTTTAACGCCATGCTTTTTTTGTAAAGCGTCGTAAGACACGGTGACATCAGCCAAGGTCTTTGAGCCACCAATCACCAGATTGGACAGCGGGCACGAAATAAATTGCGCATTGGGCTCGATCAAGGTGACGTTCGCAGTGTTGTTCGATAGCAGCCTTAGGTATTTAGCAGCGGTCGCGCCACCATACCCGCCACCCACCACGACAATTTGAGCCTTGTTGAGATTAGCGCGTGCAAGCCCTGGCATACCAAGCGCAGCACCGAACAACGCAGAACTTTGTCCTAGAAATAAACGACGATTCATGTTGTGCCCCTTTTATTTTTTTCCAAGCACAGACGCAATCGTCTGCAACTGTTCTTCGGTATAGCCCTTTGCTAACTGAGGCATGATCGTGCCGGTCACCGCACCGCTTTTATAGTCGGTCAGCTTTTTTAAAAGTTCGGCTGAGCTCAGATGATTGATTAAGGGCATGCCCGCCCCCACCACACCTTGACCATCCGTGCCATGACAATTGGCGCAGGTCGCTGCCAAACCCCGCTGATACAGCTTTAAAGCATCTTGATTTTGAGCTTGTGCCGCACCTGTCATCAAAAAACTTAACGCCAGTACCGCTGTGGCGTGGGGCAATCGATCAAATAAAAATTGGGACGCGGTGGTGTTCTTCATGTTGTCTTTACTCTTTTAAATATTTAATGAACAGCTTGAGCAAGCAAGCTGACGACGAGATCTTGAATTATGACTGACAGCCTTTGCAGAACAGAAATTATTTTACAGAGGGTTTACCCTTCGGGACGCAACCAGACATCAACGCATTTGCTATATACATCGAAGCATTTGCTATATCGCGTCGTGGGTTCTACACACCTTGGCTTTTAAACCAAGCCATCGCTTTTTGCCAACCATCTTTTGCAGGGCCCTCTTGATAGGTCTGTCGGTAGTCAGCATGAAACGCATGGGGCGCTTCGGGATAGATTTCAAACGTTGACGTCTTTGCCGCGGCACTGGCATTGGGGCCAGTCAAAGCGAGTTTCATCTTTTCGACATCTGTGAGTGGGATGCCTGTGTCTTGCCCACCGTATAGCCCCAAGACAGGCGCACGCGTTTGCGACGCGAGTTCAAGCGGATGCTCTGGAAAATTATCGCTTTTTTCACCGACTAAGCGGCCGTACCAGGCGACACCGGCGCGCACTGAGGAGAGCTTCTGACAGGCCAACCAGGTGATGCGTCCACCCCAGCAAAAACCAGTGATGCCCACACGACTGAGGTCGCCATTGTTGGCACCGGCCCACTTTAACGCCGCTTCGAGGTCACCCAACACCTGTTGATCAGGGGTCTTGGCCACGATCTTAGACATGATCTCAGCGACCGTACCCAACTCGGTGGGCTCACCCGCGCGAGTAAAAAACTCGGGAGCAATTGCCAGGTAGCCTAGCTTGGCCAGGCGGCGAGTCACATCGGCGATGTACTCGTGCACACCAAAAATCTCACTGACGACAATGACGATTGGTAGCTTTGCCTGTACCGGTGCAGGGCGAGAGGTATACGCCGCAATATTGGTGCCGCTTGAATCAATTGTCACTTCTTCACTTTGAATGCCAGCAAAATCCGTTTTGATTGCCTGAGATAAAACCGGCAGGGCCGCGCTCGCAAAGCCCGTACCCAAACTACCGAGTGTGGCCGCTTTCATAAAGCGGCGGCGCGAGGTTGAGCGCGAAGCAAGCAATGCTGCGGCGTCCTTGGCGAAATCTGAGTTCATGCAGTGCTCCTGACTGACTAAAACGTAAGAACGTAAGAGGATATTCGGATATTCGAGCCCGTCGCGATGACAAGGGTATTTACCAATAGCACTAGATGGTCTTTTAAAATTACTTTTTGGTATTAGCTTATAACCAATAGATGATACTTTTTACCCACATCTCTTTTTACCTCAAGTCCACGCGCCAGGAAACCAGACTGTGAGCAAGAAATTTTCAGGCTTGACCTTTGGTCGCCTGCGCAACGCGCCAGAGCATTTTTTGGATGGCGATCTGTTGGTCCAAGTCAGCCAGAACGGGCTCGATACACAGCGACGCAACTTCATCCGCTCAAGCTTTTTGGGGGCGCTTGCCACGGCCACGGGCGCAAGTGCCTTGGCGCAAAACACCGCAGCAGTCGGTGACCCCGCCATTCTTAACAAACAAATTTGGGCCACCACGCTGGGCAAGCCCGTTGCAGCAAATCCTTACGGCATTCCGTCAAAGTACGAGGCAGGTTTAGTGAGACGAGAATCACCGGGCCTGACACGGGTGTCGGCAGCGTCGGTATCGTTTACCCCGCTGCAGGGTTTGTTTGGGATGATCACGCCAAGTGGCTTGCACTTCGAGCGCCATCACCAGGGATGGTACGAAATTGATCCGGCTCTGCACAGACTGATGATCAATGGCTTAGTCAAACGCGAAATGATCTTCACCATGGAAGATCTCATGCGCTTACCAAGTGTTTCTCGCATTCACTTTATTGAGTGCGGCGCGAACACGGGGCTTGAATGGGGCAACGTTGCGGTGCCGACCGTGCAATATACCCACGGCATGATTTCGTGCAGCGAGTTTACCGGCGTACCGCTGTCAACACTGCTCGATCTATGTGGTGTCGATCTTAAGAAGGGCAAGTATATTCTTGCTGAAGGCGCAGACGGCTCGGGCATGACGCGCACCATCCCGATCGAAGCAGCCATGGACGACGTGCTAGTGGTGTGGGGGATGAACGGCGAAATGTTGCGACCTGAAAATGGCTACCCTCTCAGGCTACTCGTACCGGGCGCGCAAGGCGTGAGTTCAGTCAAATGGCTGCGTCGTATTGAAGTAGGCGATCAACCCTATGCCAGCAAAGATGAGGCCGTGCACTACATTGACCTGATGCCGAACGGCCTGCATCGCCAATACACCTCGATCCAAGAATGTAAATCTGTGATCACGACCCCCTCGGGCGGGCAACAGCTCTTAACCAAAGGTTTTTACAGCGTCAGTGGTATCGCCTGGTCTGGACGAGGCACGATTAAACGCGTAGATGTTTCGATGGATGGCGGCAAGAACTGGCGAGAAGCGCGCCTTGAGGGCCCAATCCTGACCAAAGCCATCACACGCTTCAATATCAACTGGGACTGGGACGGCTCACCCGCAATTTTGCAATCACGCGCCATCGATTCGACGGGCTACGTGCAGCCGCCGATCAATATGTTGCGCGAGGTGCGTGGTACGCGGTCGATCTATCACAACAACGCGATTCAATCCTGGAAACTCGACGCAAACGGTGAGGTCAGCAATGTTCAAGTTGGCTAAAACGTTTGCTGCAACCGGCACGAGGGCTTATCTCAAACCCGTGAAGTTGGTTGCACTCGTGTTGTTCAGTACGGCTGCGATCCTTTTTATGGTTAAAGAAGGCACTGCGCAAAACACAACGACAAACCAGTTCAACGGCCTTGGCCGCACAGCCACCCCGGCAGAAGTCAAGGCCTGGGATATCGATGTGCGCCCCGACCTTAAGGGCCTGCCCGTCGGCTCGGGAAAAGTGCAGGACGGCCAACCAATCTGGGAAAACAAGTGTGCCAGTTGTCATGGCACGTTTGGTGAATCAAACGAGGTCTTTACGCCTTTGGTCGGCGGCACCACTGCGCAAGACGTCAAGCGCGGGCGAGTTGCTTCACTGACTGACCCCAAGCAACCTCAGCGCAGCACCTTGATGAAAGTTGCCACGATTTCGAGCTTGTATGACTATATTTATCGAGCGATGCCCTGGAATGCGCCTCGTTCACTGACAGCCGACGACACCTATGCCGTCTTAGCTTATATGCTCAATCTGGCAGAAATTTTGCCTGACGACTTTGAGCTCAGTAACAAGAACATGGCCGAGGTGCAACAGTTGATGCCAAACCGCAATGGCATGACGCGCGAACACGGTATGTGGCAGATTGGCGATGCGCCTGACGTTAAGGCGGTTGCCTGTATGAGCAATTGCGTTGAGGTGGTCAAAATTACCTCAAGTCTGCCAGATTACGCGCGCAATGCGCACGAGAATCTGGCTGAACAAAACCGGGCTTATGGGCCGTTTCGCGGGGTGGACACCACTCGGCCACCGGTCGCCCAACTGCCAGGTTCGGATCTAGGTCGGGCCGCCCAAGCCGACTCGGCCGCAGTCGCGACGACCTCAAAGGTCTCGGCCACAATGATGCCACCAGCCGATTTATTTAAGAAGCAAAACTGCTTTGCCTGCCATGCCGCGAGCAGCAAGCTCGTGGGGCCCTCGCTCGTTGAGATCGCCGCAAAGTACAAGAGTCAGACCGACAGCGAAGCAAAACTCACTGAAAAGGTCTTAAAAGGCGGAGCAGGCGTTTGGGGAGCGATCCCCATGCCGGCGCAGAACCAGTTATCGATGGCCGATGCGCAAGCGCTAGTGACGTGGATACTGACAACGCATTAAAGGCCTTCTAACGCCCCGATCGTAGAACCGGCGTAACATTTAACTATTCGGTAATATGCACGGCTACGAGTCAATATCGGGCACGCGCTTAACCTTCAACACCAGCACACACTATTTTTTGAAATTGACAGGAGCAACAATGAATAACCAACGCAGAAACGTCCTACGCCTGACTTCGGTCATTGCCCTGATGGCAAGCACGGGCCTGATCACCCATGCACAAGCTGCTGAATGGAATAAAGCTGCCTTTGAAGGTAAGAACCTCGACGACGTACTCAAAGCAATCGGTGGCACAAAGCCCGAGGCATCCGCTGACATCATCATGCGCGCACCCGACATCGCCGAAAACGGTGCCGTCGTACCGGTTGGTGTTGAAACAAAACTCAAAGCCAGTCAAATCGTAATTTTGGTTGAAAAAAATCCTAGCAGTCTTGCCGCTCAGTTTATGTTGCCTGAAGGTGCTGAAGCCTTTGTCACCACGCGCGTCAAAATGGGGCAAAGCTCAAACGTACACGCTCTGGTGAAAGCAGATGGCAAGTGGTACATCGCCACTAAAGAAATTAAAGTCACACTCGGTGGTTGCGGCGGCTAAGGCCTCGCTAGATTTCACACAATCTAACGCACGCAACACGCTTAACAATCGAATTTAAGACATTTCAAAAGGAATCATCATGGCAGATCCAATGCGCATTCGCGCTGCTGAAAAAGACGGCATCGTTGATGTCAAAGTGTTAATGAAACACGACATGGAATCCGGGCAGCGCAAAGATGCGGCCGGCGCCGTCATCCCCGCCTGGTTTATTCAAACCGTTAATGCACAAGTCAACGGCAAAACCGTTTTTTCTGCCGAGTTTGGCCCTGCAGTTTCAAAAGACCCTTTCTTGAATTTTAAAATCAAAGGCGCTGCGAAGGGCGACGAAATCGTCGTCGATTGGGTAGATAACAAAGGCGACAAACGTAGCGATAAGGCCAAAATTACCTAAGACCTGTTCGGCGTTGCCACGCACGTCCGTTTGGTTTTTACCTTGTCTCGCTTCAGGATCTGCTCATGCAAAAAAAATATGCGCCATTCATCTTGGCCAGCTTACTAAGCCTCAGTTCAGCCTCTGTATTTTCGCAAAGTGCAACGGACGAAATCGCCAAGTATCGCGAAATGATTGCCGACGGCAATCCTTCAGAACTTTACGAAATGGCCGGCGAAGAGCTCTGGAAACAACAGGCGGGTCCTAAAAAAGCGACGTTAGAAAAATGCGATCTGGGGTTAGGACCAGGCGTGGTCGATGGTGCAGCAGCGCAATTACCCCGTTACTTCAAAGATACCGATCGCGTGCAAGACCTCGAGTCGCGTTTAATGACCTGTATGCAAACGCTGCAAGGGATCGAACAAACTGAGATCATTAACGGCGCGTTTGGAAAAGGTGCCCGTAAAAACGTTGAAGCCATCGTCGCGTATGTCGTCACGCACTCGAAAGATATGAAGATTAACGTGCCAGCCACGCATCCAAAAGAAAAAGAAATGGTCGCGCTAGGTCAAAAAATGTTTTTCTATCAAGGTGGTCCAATGGATTTTTCGTGTGCCTCGTGTCATTCAAGTAGCGGTCAACGGATCCGCCTGCAAGACTTGCCTGATTTGACGACACAAGCTGGCTCTGCTTTAGGCTGGGGCTCCTGGCCCGCCTATCGCGTCTCAAGCGGAGAATTCTGGACGATGCAACGCCGTCTGAACGATTGCTTTAGACAGCAACGGATGCCCTTCCCGATTTACGGCTCTGACGTCACGATTGCCTTGTCAATCTTTATGGCAAACAAAGGTGATGGCGGCACGGTTCAAACACCCGGCCTCAAGCGCTAAGCCAACTCAGGAAACTATTATGAACACTACATACCTCCGTCACTGCACAAGCGCCGTATTGCTCGCAAGCCTTGCACTGAGCGTTCAGGCTCAAACCGTTGATGCAAAGTTTGATGCCATGCTCAAAGACGGCTTTCGGGCTGAAGGCATTGCCGGGCTTGATCGACTGAAGCAAGATCAAATTCAGGCAATTTGTTCAGATACTGAATTACGTCAAACGCCAGCCGCTCAAAAAATCCTGATCGAGCAACAAACAAAGGCCATGGCTGAGATCAAACCGCCCTCTGACGGAAAATATCTGGGGAGCTGGAAAGCCGGCGAGGCGATCGCACAAAGCGGTCGAGGTGCCACGTGGTCAGATACCACCAAAGCCCCAAACGGTGGTGGCTGTTACAACTGTCATCAAATCAGTAAGCAAGAAATCTCTTATGGCAATATCGGACCTTCACTGACCGGCTATGGCAAAGCGCGGGGTACAAGCGAAGCAATTTTGACTTATACCTGGAATCGCATCAACAACTCTAAAGCGTATAACGCGTGCAGCAATATGCCACGCATGGCGCACTTTAATCTACTGACCGAGCAACAGATTAAGGATGTGATGGCACTGTTGCTTGATCCAGAATCCCCTGTGAACAAATAGTTTTGATATTCCTTTTAGACAAAACGATGGCAGCGCAATGAATCGTCGAGAATTTATGCAGGTGCTTGCCGTTGCTGCGGCCGGCGGTTTCGCACTGCAAGCGAAGGCCTCGGCCGCACAAGCGGCTGCCGATGCCTTTTATGACCTGCCTAAATTCGGTAATGTGCATCTACTGCACTTCACCGATTGCCATGCTCAACTCAAGCCTATTTATTTTCGCGAACCCAGTGTCAATCTTGGCTTTGGCGCTCAGTTTGGTAAAGCACCGCATTTGGTGGGCGAGCATTTTCTCAAAGCCTTTGGACTTGCAGCAGGCAGTCGTGACGCGTACGCGTTTACCTCTCTTAATTTTGAAACTGCGGCAAAAAACTATGGCAAAGTGGGCGGTTTTGCGCACTTAGCAACACTGGTCAAACGCCTGAAAACCTCGCGTCCTGGCGCTTTACTGCTGGATGGTGGAGACACCTGGCAGGGCTCCGGCACCGCGCTCTGGACCAACGGTCAAGACATGGTAGACGCTTGCCTTGCGATGGGCGTTGACATCATGACGGCGCACTGGGAAATGACGCTTGGCGAAAAACGAGGCGGCATAGGTTTTTCCGACCTGTCTGGCTCCCCGTAAAACAAGTGGTTTTCTCCCCTTTTTGAGCCTCCATTTCTCCAAATAATCCAAAATGTCTCTATTAAACATAGTGCTAGTTTGTTACAAATTATGTATTATTATAGTGCTAGTTTACTACATATCATGCAAGTTGTCAAGGTATTTTAAGACTATGGAAAAATATTTCCAAGCTGTTCTCATACGCTCCAATCATAACAAAAATCTCCCGAAGGCTCAACCTTCGGGGAAAAAACAAAGTTGGT
>CAIYCP010000402.1 GCA_903924715.1 uncultured beta proteobacterium | reverse complement strand
TGTCTTGGCGTACTCACTGATTTCGGCCGTCTGGCCGTTGTCGGCTATGTTGATGGGCAGATGCTGACTGGGCTAGATATTGAGCCGGTGCACGGCAAACGCCTGCAGATTTTTGGGCTTTCGAATGCACCCCTATCGACGGCGATGCGTGCGGTTGCCCAACGTGGCTTCGAGCGCGAGGTCATGCCAGCCATTATCGATGGACGAATCGTCCCAGTGATTGATCGCACGTTTTCCTTTGATGAATTGCCGGCTGCCAAGCAATACGTCGAAGAAAACACCTTGTTAGGTAAAGTCGCGATCCGGTTTGACTGATTTTTTCCTGACGTCACATTTCTGATTCGTAACAGTCGCACACACGGCAGGGTGGTTTAGATGCATTACGTTCGCCGAATGACCGTCATCGCATTACTGACCGCCTGCGCCGCGTTAGCGCTCGGCGCCACTAGTGCCTACGCACAGAAATGGCCGGTGCGTCCGGTTCGGTTGGTGATCCCACTCACTGCGGGCGGTGGCGCAGATACTACGGCGCGCATCCTCGCACAGAAATTGTCCGAGAATACCGGGCAGAGTTTTATTGTCGAGAACCGACCCGGAGCCGGCGGAAATATCGCTTTCGATTACGTCGCCAAGGCGGATGCTGATGGCTACACGTTGCTCTATAGTCCAGTCGCGATCGCCATTAATCCCACCCTATTTGAAAAGATCAATTACCGGATAGAGGATTTCGTCGCCATCTCATACATCGGCGACGCACCACTGGTGCTCGTCGCGAATAATTCATTGCCAGCGCGCAACATCGGTGAGCTGATCGAACTCGCTAAAGCGCGTCCGGGTGAGATTCGTTTCTCCAGCTCGGCCATTGGCAGCTCATCGCATCTAGCGAGCGAAGTGATGCGTATGATGGCTGGCGTTGAAATGTTGCACGTCCCGTACAAGGGCGGGCCGCAGGCGCTGCAGGACGTGATCAGTGGCCAGATTGAATTCGCCACGATCGCGATGCCGGAAGCGCTGCCACAGGTGCGCGCTGGCCGCGTGCGCGCGCTCGGCCAGACCGGCATCAAGCGCTCGTCCATTGCACCGGACATCCCAACGTTCGATGAGTCGGGGTTGACGGGCTATACCGTCATGACTTGGTATGTGGCTTTCGCACCGGCGAAAACACCTACCGCCATTATTCAACGACTGCATGAAGAATTCGACAAAGCCCTCAAGGTGCAGGAGGTGCGGAACCGCCTGCGTGACGCTGGCATGACAGAAATCGTCAACGGTCCTCCGGAGGCCGCCGCGAAATTCGTGCAGAGCGAATATCAGCGCTGGGGAAAAATCATCCGCGCGCTCAACCTCCAAGCTAATTAGGCGTTATTGGTCTTTATGGCCAAGAGTCTAGCCTTTGTAGGGCCGAGATCGTTTACTTCAGGGCTACAAAGGATTCAGAGCAACATACACAGTCGGATAGCGTGTTCAATTGGCAGCCCTACACGGATAAACCGGTGCGTCTTTACGAGGTTTCGGTGAGCCACGCTCAGATGCTGTGGCAGCCACTCTCTTCAGGCTTATCAGCGGACAACGTGCCACAATTGCCTGCAACGAGCCACATTAGTTGTCGGTTAATTTATTGAAATCAGTGATTTTTTGATCCAAGGGCACCATGTCTTTCACCAATATCGTCACGCCAGAATGGTTGTCTGCGCACCTCACTGATCCTACGATCAAAATCCTGGATTGCACCACCTACATGCTTGCCCAACCCGTTGGGCCCTCAAAAATTGAGAGCGGTCGTGCGCAATATCTGAAGGGGCATATTCCCGGTGCGCAGCACGTGTGTATGGAGCAAGATTTTTCTGAGCCGGGTGCGCGCTTTGCCTTTACTGTCCCCAGCCTTGACTCCTTTAATCGCTTGATGCAACGCCTTGGTATCAATCATGATGATCACGTGGTGCTCTACGGACATCAGCAAATGTCGGTGGTGACACGGATTTGGTTTGTGCTGCACGCCATGGGCCATCGAAAAATTTCGATTCTGAATGGCGGGCTGGCCCTGTGGGTGAAGTCTGGCATGGCGTTAAGCACTCAACTACCAACGGTCACGGCGAGTCATTACAAAGCCGAACCTAAAGTCGAACGCTTAGCAGACATAACCCAGGTCAGCGAGGCGATCACTGAGCCTCAAAAAGTGCTCTTGAACGCATTGAAAAAAGAACAGTTTTTAGGAACAGGCGGTGCCCACTATGGCCGCCCTGGACGCATACCAAACAGCCGCAGTTGGCCAGCTACCGATCTTTACGACCCACAGACAGGCGAGTTCAAAAGCTTGGAGGAGTTGACTGCACTGGTGAAGCAACTTGACTTGCAAGCCGGGCAGCAGATCATCAATTACTGCGGAGGAGGCATTGCCGCTACAACAACTGCGTTTGTTCTAGAGACGCTGGGCTTTACAAATTGGTCTGTGTACGACAACTCGATGTACGAATGGGCAAATACGCCAGATAAAGCAATACAGACTGGCTGATAGGCTCTGCCGTTTTTTGCAAACCTTACGGCTTATGCACTTGCGGCTACCGCCGCGTCTGCTCGCCCCGCTTACGCTTAGAGCGAGCTATTCGACGATGGCTTGCAGTCGCTCTAGCGCATCATCGACCACGACTTGAGGCACCCTTTCAATCTTGCGTGCTTTACGCGCAGCGAGATCAAGCATGCGTATCTTGTTCAAGAGCGCAACGCCTTGAGTCTTGCACCCAGTGCCCATTAACGTAACAGCAAACCCAGCATATCTCGCGTAATCGCCGCCTTGAGTAATTGGGGCAACCAATACATCACCTAGCTTGTTGAATTCTTTAGTCGTCAACACCAGAGCAGGTCTAGTGCCACGCTGCTCATGACCCACAGTCGGATCCAGAGGAACATTGACGATATCTCCCCGCTCAAAAATCTTCACCACTGCACCTCTTGCCCAACAGGCTTAGCAACATCCCACAGTGCAAGGTCTGCAGGCATTGGCGCCTTCAAGTCGCACTGAGTAATCATTTCTGCCAAGACATACTTGCGCTTAGGGGTCAAAACAATCTTGCCATCGGGCGTGGTGTTCAGTGTCAGGTGGTGACCAACACCCAGCCCCAGGTCTTTTAGTACGGGTGGTGGCATAACAAGCGCCGTACTGTTACCCATCTTTTTTAGTACGATTTCCACAGAAAACTCCGGCTAAGTATTGATTGATCGATTTTATCATCACAATACCTCAAATGTAAAACAATGTATTACTCCTGTACGGCCACAAAGGTTGAGTGAATTGCGTTTTTATTGCG
>CAIYCP010000401.1 GCA_903924715.1 uncultured beta proteobacterium | reverse complement strand
CTATCACCTGCCGCTAGACGCGCATCCTGTTCTGGGCAACAACGCACAACTGGCACGCGTTTTGGGGTTATTGGCCCACCCACCCAAAGATCCAAACGCGCTATTGTGGCTGGGCTCAATGCCTGGGGCGAGCACATTAGCCGAGGTCGCCAATCGCGTAGCGCAATCCTTAGGTCGCACCCCGTTGGTGATTGGCACGGCTCAGATGCCCATTGAGCGGATTGCCTGGTGCACGGGGGCCGCCCAAAACATGCTTGAAAAAGCCATTGGCGCTGGCGCACAGTTATTTATTACCGGCGAAATCTCTGAGCCAACCGTCCACTTAGCCCGCGAGGCGGGCGTGGGCTTCATCAGCGCTGGCCACCACGCGACCGAACGCTACGGAGTACAGGCCTTGGGTCAGGCCATTGCAAAAGAGTTTGGGATTCAGGTGAATTTTGTCGACATCGACAACCCCGTCTGAGCGCACTAACACCTGATGTTAAAGATATTAGTGTGTGCTCACTCTTGATTAAAGTCTTGTATTATTTGTCGCTCGTGATCGCGCTCTTCTACTTCTTCAACGAATCCCGAATCTCGCGCAGCAACTCGATTTCTTCTGCCGTCGCGGGGGGCGGCGCTGCGAGATCCATTTTGGCCCGCGCAGTGTTAATGGCTTTAACCATAAAAAAGATCACAACCGCTAGCAAAACAAAGTTGATCACAATCGTCAGAAAATTACCCCAGGCAAACAAATTTGCCCCAGCCTTGGTCAAGTCCGCGTAGGTTTCTGGCCCCGCATATTGCGCCGGGCGCGAAAAGACAATGTATTTATTGCTGAAGTCCACTGAACCGCCCACCAAGAAATTCACGACCGGCATCACAATATCTTTGACCAGTGAATCAACGATTTTGCCAAAGGCCGCCCCCACGATCACGCCCACTGCTAGGTCGACAACATTGCCGCGTAGCGCAAATTGCTCAAACTCTTTGAAAATTCCTTTTCCTGACGCCATTTCTCATTTCTCCCATAGAAAGTGTTCGCTTGGTCGCGCTATAATAAGGGGTTAAAAAATTTGCAACAAGACAAAAGTGTTTGTTGGGTAATGACTGCTAGGCGGCATTAACAAAGAGGTAAGGTCGCCCGCGCAACAACAAGGATAGGAAGATGAGTCAGGATTCAGTTATGCATGACGACGAAGGTGCGGTTCCGGCCACACTCCCGTCAGACCCCTCGCGCCGCCTCTGGATCGGCACAACCTGTGCAATGGGCGGAGTCGCGGGCTTAGCCGCTGCAGTTCCGTTTGTCAGCACTTTTGCGCCTTCCGACCGCGCCCGCGCAGCAGGCGCCCCCGTTGAAGTCGACATTAGTACGTTGGCGCCGGGCGAAATGCGCACCGTCGAATGGCGTGGCAAGCCCGTTTGGCTTATTCGCCGCACGAAAGAACAGCTTGATTCACTTAAACAAAATGCCGGTGAGCTGGCCGATCCAAACTCAACGCGCGCGGGCTACACGCCCGCTTACGCAAAAAACGAGTGGCGCTCGCGCAAACAAGAGCTTTTTGTTGCAGTGGGTATTTGTACGCACTTGGGCTGCTCACCCACGCCTAAGTTTGCAACCGGCGCGCAACCCAGCTTGCCTTCCAATTGGGATGGCGGCTTTTTATGCCCCTGCCACGGTTCAACGTTCGATATGGCTGGTCGCGTGTTTAAAAACAAACCTGCGCCTGACAATCTCGAAGTGCCTCCGTATCAGTATTTAAGCGACACCCGCATCGTTGTCGGGGTTGACGAAAACAACAAGGCCTAACGGTCTGTTGCTCACCCCCCACACCGTCACACTGAACAAGTAAAGGAACCGTTTTCATGGCTGGCCATAAAACTGTCGAAACGACCGGACTGCTAGGTTGGATCGACCAGCGCTTTCCGCTGACCTCCACGTATAAAGCGCATTTGTCTGAGTACTATGCGCCCAAAAACTTTAACTTTTGGTACTTTTTTGGCGCCCTCTCTTTACTGGTATTGGTGCTCCAGATCGTCACTGGTATTTTTTTGGTCATGCACTACAAGCCCGACGCGCAGTTTGCGTTTCAATCCGTTGAATACATCATGCGCGAAGTACCGGGGGGCTGGTTTATTCGCTATATGCATTCGACCGGCGCTTCGATGTTCTTTGTCGTCGTGTATCTGCACATGGTACGGGCTCTGATTTACGGCTCATACCGTAAACCACGCGAACTCGTCTGGATCTTCGGTGTTGGCATTTTCTTGTGCCTGATGGGCGAAGCCTTTTTTGGCTACCTCTTACCCTGGGGTCAGATGTCTTTCTGGGGTGCCCAGGTGATCGTGAACCTGTTCTCGGCGATTCCGTTTATCGGCCCTGAACTCTCGATCTGGATTCGGGGCGACTATGTGGTGTCAGATGCCACGTTGAATCGCTTCTTCGCGTTCCATGTCATTGCGATTCCACTCGTGTTACTCGGTTTGGTTGTTGCGCACGTGGTCGCCTTGCACGAAGTGGGTTCAAACAACCCAGATGGCGTTGACATCAAAACCAAACAAGATAAGTATGGTCGTCCGCTTGATGGCATCCCGTTTCATCCTTACTACACCGTGCACGACATCATGGGTTTTATGGGATTTCTAATCATCTTTATGGCGATTGTTTTCTTCGCCCCCGAGATGGGCGGCTACTTTCTTGAGTTCAATAACTTTATTCCTGCTGATCCACTCAAGACTCCGCTTCACATTGCACCCGTTTGGTACTTCACCCCGTTTTACTCAATGTTGCGTGCAACGACCGACGACTTCACCTGGGTATTGGCTGGCGCAGCGGTCATCGCTGCAATCGTCATGTTCTTGCGTAACAAAGGCCTCTTGAAGTTGCTTGTGCCCGTTGTGTTGTTAGGCGTTGCAGTATTGCTGCGCTTGATCGACGCAAAATTCTGGGGTGTCGTGGCGATGGGTGGCGCGGTCGTGCTGTTGTTCTTCCTGCCCTGGCTAGATTACAGCCCTGTCAAATCCATTCGCTATCGTCCTGGTTGGCACAAAACGCTTTACGGTATTTTCTTTGCCAACTTTGTTGTCTTGGGCTACCTCGGAACACAAGCGCCAACAGACCTCTTCAACCTCATCTCGCAAATTGGTACGCTCATCTATCTGGGCTTCTTTTTCTTGATGCCGGTATGGAGTCGCCTCGGAACCTTCAAAGCGGTCCCTGACCGCGTTACGTTCCACGCCCATTGAGCCTAACCTAATTTACGGAATGACCATGATCAAGAAGCTGCTTTGTGCTCTTGCCCTGTTAATCACTTGCAGTGCGGCCAACGCCTCGGGCGGAGAGTTTCCTCTCGACCGAGCACCTAACCGTATCAACGAACTGACCT
>CAIYCP010000400.1 GCA_903924715.1 uncultured beta proteobacterium | reverse complement strand
CTCTTTAGCAGCCAGAGCCGAACCCGCTTTTTTGTACGCAACTTCTAAATCTTTCGAAATGGCCTGCCCAGTTTCATCATTTGGGAAAATAGCGCCAACTTTTTTGACGCCCAGCGTTTTAACAATCCATGCGATTTGCGGATCTGAAACCTCACCAGTCGTCACCGGCGGGCGAAAGGTGAAGGGTTTTTCAGGGCCAAGCGCCTTAGGCGTAAAGCCGAGCGTCATCACAATCATCTTGTTTTTTTCAGTGATTGGTTGAATCGCCAACACCGAAGCCGAACCAACAGGGCCAATCATGTATTGGATCTTATCTTCAAAGATCATGCGATTGGCAATCGTAACGGCCTCGTTCGTTTGATACTTATCGTCATAGGCCACCACTTCTACTTTGTATTTTTTTCCAGCGACTTCAAGACCGCCTTGCGCATTGACTGCATCTGCAGCAAGTTCGGCTGCATTTTTCATCCCCAACCCCCAAGCCGCAGCCGGACCTGACAAGGTCACTGATGCACCAATTTTTAAAACATCTTGTTGTGCAAAAGCGGTATGTGTTGTGAGTGCACCTAAACAGGCTAACGCGGCTGCAATATATTTAATTTTCATGCTTGTCCCCTACTTTGTGAAATTAAAAAAGCGAAACTAAATGGCTTAACTTGAATGAATCTGATTCAACACCGGCAATAGGTATTGCCGAAACTGCGCGGGATTTTCACTCATCGGAAAATGTCCAACTTCTCGCATCACGGTCACTGTAGAACCCGGTATCGACTCGGCCGTACGAAGGGTATCTTCAGGCGTACACGAAAAATCGTATTCGCCAGTCAGTAGAAACAGTGGGCATAAATCTGTACGAATCCCGGTCAGTTTGCCCCGTAGATCGCTATCAACCCGATAAAAATACAAATCGCCTTTAAAGATGCCCGGGCCACCTTGCATATATTGCCAAAGCGTTTCATGACGATGGATCGCAGGTGATTGCGGGGCAACCAAACCAGACACCAGTGCAGCGCACACTTCACCACCATGTACATCGCCGCGATGCAACCACGACGTGTCATACCATGGCTGTTGATGATCCGCCGCCTCAACACCAATCAACGCGCGAAACTTATCAGAATGTAGATGCGCAAGTTGTAAAACGATGCGCCCACCAATTGAACAGCCAATGACCACGGGCCGCTCGAGCTCGAGTGCTGCGCAAAACGCCATCACCGTTTCGACATAAAGTGCCGTTGATAACTTGTATTCCGTATCTTGCCAACCCTCAGGGGGGTAGGACTTGCCGTGCCAGGGCATGTCAAACGCGATCACGCGATAGCGCGAGGTAATCTCAGCGTCATTCATCATATGGCGATACTGACGGTTATCCGCACCGGCAGTATGCAGGCAGACGAGCGGGATCCCGCTTCCCGCCTCTTCAAAGTAGACCCGACACTGTTTGCTCTGTATCTCAAAGCTGGTGTAACGCCCAACGATCGGTTCGAGTTTGACGCTCATGCGATCACCTCGCGCGGCGAAGCAAGTAAGTCTTTAATAAATTGCAAATGTGCCATCAGAGGATGCAGATTACCTTCAATAACAAAGGCCTGGCGCTTATTCAACGCCAGCAAATCGTGCCAACCTGCAGGGGGTGTCGCAAGCCAGAACTTGCTCCAGGCTTCGGCAGTACCTTTAACCGCAAAATCCCAAGATTGCAGCGCGACGCCACGCTCAAGAATCTCGGATATTCGACCCTCACGAATTCGAACCAGCACTGCAAGTTCGTCAAATTGCAGCAGCATGTCAGCGCGCACGGCACGAGGTTTTGAAAAAGTCGCTGCCGCCTGGGCAAAACGCTTAAATAGCTGCGCACCAGTCGCAGGGGCACTAGCAGACATGTCTCATCCTGTTATTTTCAAACGTGCCTCTTTCAAGAGAGGCATCTTAGGGGTTGTTTATAGGGCGTTGCTGACCTGCTGTCAATCGAGTTTACCCTGTTCGAATAACAGACTAATGGCAGGCGCATATTTGGCGCCATGCCCAGCGGCGATGGCCTGATCAAAGCAAGCAACCAAATTTTTTGCCCCCGTTGCATTAACACCCACTTGTTCGGCGAGCGCCACAGCATAGGATAAGTCTTTGCGCGCGTAAGTGACCGGAAAGGCGCGCTCTGGAAACTCTTGTGGGACGATCGCCTTTAAGCCTTGATTGCGTAGTGCAAAACTATCTGCTGAGCCCGCAGAGAGCGCAGCAAAGAGTGTTTCAGGATCGACCCCCGCACGCGCGCCGATGGCACGTGCCTCAGACAAGGCCAATACGGTTTCGTACACCACCATGTTATTTAAGATTTTTACGACCTGACCTGAACCTGCCTTGCCGGCATGGCGCACATCGGTGGCGAACATTTGAATATACGGCTCAAGTAACGCGTAGAGCTCAGGGCTTGCCCCAACCGGTACGGCAAGGGTGCCCGCTTCAGCCGCTGCCCGCGTACGCATGACCGGCGCATCAGCAAAGTGCATGCCTTTTGCAGCAAAGGCGGCCGCAATTTTTTGCGTCGTATCAAAAGGTGAGGTGCTCAGATCCACCACGATCTGATCCGCGCGGCCCGCCTCAAGCAAACCACCAGACGCATACACCACTTTTGAAACAATCTCGCCCGAGGGTAAGGACAGGCAAATTAAATCCGCTTGTTTCGAAATCTCTGCCATCGTTGCTGACTGAATCCCAAATTCAGCGAGTCGTTTTAAAGGCGGCTCGTCTAAATCAAAGGCTAAAACCTTCAATTTACTTTTAGTCGCGAGATGACGGCACATCGGTTCGCCCATCACCCCTACGCCAATAAAGCCTATACATTTAATCGACTTAGGATCTAATTGTGATGTTTGTACCATTTTTTGCTCTTTGAAATTAATTGAGTATTGCGATCAATCTTAGCGATGAATGGGTTCTTACGCAATTTGCGGCAATTGAGAAGACTAGCGTATTTCAATCACTGTCTTCAAGGCCTGTGCGAGCGTTTCACAATAATCGCCCGACCCAAGGGCCTCTAAAGCGCCCGCTTTGCGCAGCTTTTCTAGCACCCTGGGATTGGCCTCACAAAGCAGCACTCGCACGCCTCGTTTGTGTAAAACTGCGACGGCATCTTCAAGACACTGTAGCCCTGTCGCATCAATAAACGGCACGCGATGAAGTCGTATCACCAGCACCTTCGGGTCAGTCCCCGTGTCGTGTAACACGCGTTCAAAATTATCGACTGCACCGAAAAACATGGGTCCATTAATTTCATAGATCAACAGCTCTTTTGGTAAAGCAGTGATGCCCTGCTCAGACAATTCGGCCTGCAGTGATCGGTCATCAACCTGACGCAGTTCGACTGCCGCCGCCATACGTCGCAAGAAGTGAAGTATCGCAAGAATCACCCCAACGTTGACGGCAACGACTAGATCTAAAAATACCGTCAGCAAAAACGTCACGACTAGAATGGCGCGATCAGCAAACGGTGCACGCGTAAGCAGCCTTACAAAACGATGAAGCTCACTCATATTCCAAGCCACGACGAATAAGATCGCCGCCAGGGCTGCTAATGGAATGCTTGAGGCGAGCGGTGCTAAAACAAGCAGCACAGCGATCAGCGTGAGGGCATGCACAACACCGGCAAGCGGGCTCGTCCCACCGTTGCGAATATTCGTCGCGGTGCGGGCAATTGCACCTGTCGCTGCAAACCCACCAAATAACGGGGCCACCATGTTGGCAATACCCTGGCCCACCAGCTCTTGATTCGAGTCATGTTTGGTACCCGCCATGCCATCGGCCACCACGGCTGACAGCAGCGATTCAATCGCACCCAGCATGGCGATCGTAAAGGCCGGCCCAATCAAAGACAATACTTGTGAAACACTCAGATCGGGTAAGGCGAACGACGGTAAACCTTGAGGAACCCCACCAAACGCTGTCCCAATTGTTGCAACCCCTTGAAAGTGAAATGTCGATTGCAACAACGTGGCAACGATCATTGCAATCAAGGGGCCAGGGATTTTTTTTAGCGCTGTCACTTTTGGAGAAAAGATGACGATGAACAAACTGAGTAGCGCGATCAGAAGCGTCGCCAAATGAAACTGTGGAATCAACAATATTTGCGCCCATAGTTTTTCGTGAAAATGCTCAGCGTTGACTTTAGGCAAGCCTAAAAAGTCAGACCACTGACCCACAAAGATAATGACACCAATTCCAGTTGTAAATCCAACGATGACGGGCGTCGGAATAAACTTGATGACTCCGCCCATTTTGGTCAAGCCCATCACTAGCAACATGACGCCTGCCATGAGGGTAGCGACTTGCAGACCTGCCATGCCATATTTTGCAGTGATTCCCGCCAAGATCACGATGAACGCACCGGTGGGGCCCGCAATTTGTAAGCGGGATCCACCTAGCAGGGTCACTAAGCCACCGCCAATAATGGCGGTGTAAATGCCTTGTTCGGGGCGGGCACCCGAAGCAATGGCAAACGCCATTGACAGTGGCAGCGCAACGATTCCGACCACAAGGCCCGCAATAATGTTAGGTAACCACTGCTGGCGAACGTATAAGCCAGCGCGATACCCTTCAATTAATGCAATCATTTCGTGCTCCAGCAATGGGCGGTCGTGAAGGGGGGGGTGCGCTTCAGTATAGCTGTAACGACAGAGGCCTCTTCTCTTGTCTAAACGAGCTGAAAGCACTACCCTTTTAGCTTGAGCGAACGGATCGCCACACAGCTAACCACTTTCGATACCACTTGAGATCATCAGAACCCATGAATCTTCCCGAACTTTCTGCAGTCGAACTGCGTCGCATGATTGGCGCGCGTCAGGTCTCACCCGTCGAATTAATGGATGCCTGCATTGCACGCATCGAGACCCTAAACCCTGCGATTAACGCAATCTGCGCCACTGATTTTGAACGCGCCCGCGCCTCAGCCAAGCAAGCCGAAACAAGTGTGATGCGAGGCGAAGCACTTGGCCCCCTGCACGGGCTGCCCTTAGGCGTCAAAGATTTGCAGGCGACCGAGGGTTTGCTGACCACCTATGGCAATATTGGCTTTCGCGGCAATGTACCGACTCAAGATGCAAGCTTAATCACCCGCCTGCGTGCGGCAGGCGCCATCGTCACTGCAAAAACCAACACGCCTGATATGGGCGCTGGCGCAAATACCCGCAACCCAGTTTGGGGCGCAACGGGCAATCCCTTTAATCCAAGCTTAAACGCAGGGGGCTCATCGGGTGGCTCTGCTGCAGCACTTGCAACCGACCTCTTGCCAATCTGTACAGGCTCAGATACGGGCGGCTCCTTACGCATCCCGGCTGCCTTGTGCGGGGTGGTCGGTATGCGCCCTTCACCGGGCATGATTGGCAACAATGCGCGCGCACTTGGCTGGTCAGTCATTTCAGTACTGGGCCCGATGGGACGTGACGTGGCGGATACAGCCTTACTATATTCAGCGAGCGTCGGGCCTGACGCGATGGATCCACTTGTGTTTCCCAACGATCCGACAAAATTTTGGCCACTCAAACAATTTGATTTGTCAAAATTGCGGATTGGTTACACCGAAGACTTTGGCGTGTGTATTGTCGATCAAGAAATTCGCAGAACCTTTCGAAAACGCATCGAGGCACTTTCTAAATTAGTGGCAAAGTGTGAACCCATTGCCTTCAAATTAGGCGATCCTGATCGCGCGTTTGATATTTTGCGTGCTGAAAATTTCGTATCGTCTTTTGCAGAAACCTATCGCACGAAACCCGAAACACTCGGCCCGAATATTCGTGCAAACATGGAGATCGCGTCCTCCATCACGCTCGCAGACCGCGCCTGGGCACATCTTGAACAAACTAAAATCACACGGCAGTTTGCTGCCGCTACTGAAAAATATGATTTGATTTTGTCTCCGGTCGTACCTGTTACCGCCTTTCCCTGGACTGAGCTCTATGCTGCTGAGGTTGACGGCCAGACGATGCGCAACTATTACCACTGGCTGGGCTTAACCTATGTGGTGACACTTGCCACCAATCCGACCATCGCCTTGCCCTGTGGTACGGACGAACACGGCATGCCTTTTGGGTTGCAAATGTCTGGGCGTTTATTTGGTGATGATCAAGTATTGGCGGCTGCGCACGCCATCGAACAGGCGTTCAAAGGTGATCCGACATTCTGTCGTCCGAAGCCTGACCTAAAAGCCTTGCAGCTTGCACACCCAGAACTCAAATCGATTGTGACGCATCCACCCATCTATGACTCGGGTACTGCACTAGACACCACAGGCGCAGCGGTTTAAGTTGCTTGGCTCACGATGACTTGCGGTGATTCAACGCCGCAGTCATCATGCCAAGTACTAAACCCCAAAAAGCGCTGTTGATCCCAAACAAAGAAAGCCCTGAAGCCGTTACTAAAAACGTGATGACCGCGGCATCACGCTCCTTGTCCTCTTTCAAGGCACTGGCTAAACCATTGCCAATTGTGCCCAGCAGCGCCAAGCCGGCAATCGTCACAATCAGCGCCTGTGGAAAGGCTGCAAATAAACTCACCACCGTCGCACCAAAAATCCCGATCACCACATAGAAAGTTCCTGCGCAGACTGCGGCCAGGTAACGATTTTTTGGATCTGGGTCTGCATCTTGGCTCATGCACATCGCTGCCGTAATGGCCGCGAGATTAAATGAAAAGCCGCCAAACGGCGCAAGAATCAAACCTGCAAGACCTGTAAAACCAATCAGCGGCGAAGCAGGCGTGGTGTAACCATTGGCGCGCAACACGGCTAAGCCAGGCACATTTTGCGAAGCCATTGAAACGATAAACAACGGGATCCCCACACCAATCATTGTCGTAGCCGAGAAGGTCGGCGTCATCCAAAGTGGTTGAGCAAAACTAATTTGTAAGTGCTGCGCTTGAAATAAACCTAGTGCTGCCGCAGCACCCAGGCCGATCAATAAGGTCAGTGGTACCGCATACAACGGCAACACACGGCGCAACACTAAGAACCCCACAAGCATCGCGCCAACCAAGCCAGCCTGCTGAGGCAGCACCACAAACACATCCATCCCGAAACGCAGCAGGACTCCAGCCAACATTGCCGCAGCAAGCGTCTTGGGTACATAGCCCATCAGCCGCTCGAACAGACCCGAGAACCCAGCGATTGTGATGAGCAAAGAATTGAATAAAAAGATGCCAATGGCTTCTGACATCGACAAACCCGCGAGGCCCGTTATTAAGAGTGCGGCACCTGGCGTCGACCAGGCCGTCAAGATCGGCTCACGAAAATAAAGTGACAGACCAATGCAGGTCAAGCCCATCCCGATACCGAGCGCCCATAACCATGAAGAGATTTCAGCGGGCGTCGCACCGGCTGCATAGGCGGCCTGCAGCACGATCGCTGCAGAGCTGGTGTAGCCCACAAGTACTGAGATAAAACCCGCTGAAAGATGCGAGAGCCGCACGCGACTCATCGCGAGTACGCCTTAAAACATGTGACCACTTTTCGCAGCTTTGGTACGAAGGTAGCCATGGTTATGCTCATTTGACGGGAAAATATGTGGCACACGTTCGACGACTTCGATACCGTGTTGCGCTAAGGCTGCCACTTTAGCAGGGTTGTTCGTCATTAAGCGAACCCGCGTCACGCCCAATAACCGAAGCATTTGTGCAGCAGGCAGATAGTTGCGCTCGTCTGAATCAAACCCGAGCTGCAAGTTGGCATCAACCGTATCAAAACCAGCATCTTGTAACTGATAGGCGCGCAGCTTGTTCACTAAACCAATCCCACGGCCCTCTTGTGCCAAATAAAGCAAGATCCCACTGCCTGACTCATCCATTGCTCGAATCGCACCGCGCAACTGATTGCCACAATCACAACGCAGTGAGCCCATCAGGTCGCCAGTAAAACATTCTGAATGCAGACGAATCAGCGCAGGCACTGCAGGATCGAGCTCGCCCACAACGATCGCCAAATGTTCAATGCCACCATCTCGCGGACGAAACGCAACAACCCGTGCATGCTCGGCAGTTTCGAGTGGTACACGTGCTTCGCTAACGACACTTAAAGAATCAGCTGCGATATCCATATAGGCCTCGAT
>CAIYCP010000399.1 GCA_903924715.1 uncultured beta proteobacterium | reverse complement strand
TGTCAGATATCTTTTGGAATCCACGCCATGTCCCGGCCCGCTATGAATGCCGCGCACGCTGCTACCCACCCTACCCGTCAGCGCCCGCTGGTCGGCATCGCACTATTGATGCTGTCCTTGCTCTGCTTAACCACACTTGACGCAAGTGGCAAGTGGGTCATGGGCACAGGGGTGTCGCTACTTGTACTCGTCTGGTTTCGTTACCTTGTACACATTGTTCTAGTGCTAAGCGTTGTACTGCCTACCAAGGGCCTCTCGGTATTTCGTAGTCAAGCACCTGGGCTGCAATGCCTGCGTGCAGCGGCCATGATGGGCGCAACGTTGACTTTTTTTACGTCGCTGAGTTATTTGCCTCAAGCCGAGGCAACCGCCATCATCTTTATTTCACCACTCATCGTGCTGTCGGTCGCACCCTGGATACTTAAGGAACCGATTCGCAAAACGCGCTGGGTCGCGGCTGGGGTCAGTTTTATAGGCGTGCTGTTAGTGATCAGACCGTCTGCTGGGTTGCCGGTGATGGGGGTCGTCATGGGGCTGATCACAGCCTGCTTATTTGCCACCCAACACCTCACGACGCGAATGGTTGCCAAAGACGACCCGTTCACGACCATGATCTGGAGCAGTGGGCTCGGCACAATCGCACTCGTCTTCACTTTGCCTTTTGCCCTGCCGAGTGCCTGGTCCACCTTAATCAGCATGCCAGCGCCGGTCTGGGCGGTTCTGCTCTCGACAGGCGTCACGGGCGGCGTGGGGCATTTAATGCAGATTCAAGCCTATCGTTTCGCACCTGCCTCGTTACTGGCGCCCTTTATTTACTTGCAAATGACCGTTGCGGCTTCGCTAGGCTGGCTCATCTGGTCGCATTTTCCAGACGCAACGACCTGGCTTGGGATTGGGATTATTTGCGCGAGCGGTGTTGCCAATAGTCTGATCGAATGGTATCGCAGTCGTCAGGCATAACCCAAGCGAGTGCTAGACCAGACAACCCGCCTGTAAAACAAGTTGTCGATCGCAACGGGCAGCCAATGCCGGATCGTGCGTCACCAACACTAGCGTAGTGCCAAGCGACTGATAAAGTGAAAACAGCATCTCAATGACATGCGCACCCGTTGCATGATCAAGACTGCCGGTTGGCTCGTCTGCAAAGAGTAATGCGGGGCGTTGTACAAAGGCTCGCGCCAACGAAACGCGTTGCTGTTCTCCGCCAGACAAGGTTGCTGGATAGTGATGCAACCGCTGCCCTAATCCAACTTGCTCAAGCATGCGCTGCGCAGGTAGCAATGCGTCTAAACCAGACAACTCAAGCGGCAACATGACATTTTCAAGTGCGGTCAGGTTTGGTAACAACTGAAATGACTGGAATACAAACCCTAAACTTTTGGCACGCAACGCCGCACGACCATCCTCGTCAAGCGTAAACAAGGACTGCCCTAGTAACGTCACGCTGCCCTCTGTTGGCGTATCGAGACCCGCCAACAGACCAAGCAAGGTTGACTTACCTGAACCCGAGGCGCCGGTAATCGCGATGGATTGACCCGGCGCAACCGAGAACTCAATATTGTCTAAAATGGTTAACTCGCCCAGGGCATCAGAAACGCGCTTACACAGGCCTTTAACTTCGATTGCATTACCGACCGCTACCTTCATGAATCCCTTTTCTTTCTCTCGTCGTCTTGTACGGAATAGCCTTTTGTGGATCGCGCTCGGCGCCTGGGCCTGCGCCTTGCCCCAGGCTTATGCGCAGCCAAGCGCCCCTGCACCACGTATTCTAGTCGTTGGCGACAGTTTATCGGCTGAATATGGAATCGCGCGCAACACCGGCTGGGTCGAACAATTGCGACTGGCACTTGCGCAACAAAACCCTGCAGCATCGGTCGTAAATGCCAGTATTAGTGGCGACACCACCAGTGGCGGTTTGGCGCGGATCAACACAGCCTTAGCGCAACACAAGCCCAACATTTTAATTCTAGAGCTTGGTGCCAATGATGCACTGCGAGGCCTACCACTCACCTTGACTCAAAAAAATATCACTGAGATGGTGAGGCGTGCAAAAGAAACCGGCGCTAAGGTTTTATTGGTAGGCATGCAGATTCCGCCAAACTACGGTCGAGAATATGTACAAGGCTTTAAAAATCTGTTTGTTCAGATTGCCGAACAAACAGAATCTGCCTTAGTGCCTTTTTTATTTGAAGGCTTTGCCGATCAGCGGCAATATTTTCAAACAGATGGCATTCATCCAAATGAACAGGCGCAGCGCTTAATGCTCACAACTGTTAGAAAAGGTCTTGATCCCTTACTTTTCTAGAGCTTGGCGCCATCAAGTTCGCCAGAAATCAATTTCTTAGCGTCAGGCATCATTTTAACTTTATAGCTCTCTCGCAAGAGTTTGAGCGTTGCCTGCTGTTCGGCCGAACCCCAAGCCTGCGACAACTGACCCTGCAATTGAGTCACCTGAGCGGGCTCTGGCGCAGGACCTGCCTCGATCTTTGACAGCCACAATACCGCGTAGCCCTCAGCGCCAGCAACACCAATGAAACGCGGCAACGGGGTTGCGCTGGCCGACATGACCGCTTCAAGTTGTTCGCGTGAAAGCGCCTGGGCCGACTGGCGCGTGACAACTTGTGGCGAATCAAAATCTTTTGCTTCGGCAGTCGCGCCCGCCTTCAACGCATCAAGTTGTTTAACACCGGCCTCTTTTGCTGCAGACAAAGCTCGCTCATTGGTCAAGCTGGTACGAATTTGGGTTGACACCTGATCCAGCGAAGGAACTTTTGCAGTATGTACAGCACTCACTCGCAGCGCCAAAATCGTGTCCGAAGCTAATTCAATTGCGCCAGAATTTAATTTGTCTTTCATCACTTCAGTAGAAAAAGCAGTTTGACGCACCTTCGGATTTCCAAGCCAAGTTTGCTCTGCCTCAGAGGGCATGGGTGCACCCGCGCGTTGCGACAACGGCAGTAGGCCCTCGCGAGTCAAGCCCGTCGCCTTTCTGATTTCTATACCCAGCGCATCTGCGATCGGTTTCAAGCTATCGCGCTGATCA
>CAIYCP010000398.1 GCA_903924715.1 uncultured beta proteobacterium | reverse complement strand
CTTTGAAAAGATCACGTGGGCGGGCATCACCGACCCAATCACCTGATCCCCCAGCCACTGATAAGGCGCCGCATCTTCTTGCAAAATACGCTTCAACGAACGTGGGTCGCGCGGGATCGCGTGATGCGAGTCGGCCTTCACAGCGCCGTGACCCGGAAAGTGTTTACCGCAAGCGGCCATCCCTGCCAACCCCAAGCCCTGCGCCAACGCACGCGCCAACATCGCAACCACGCGAGGATCGCGGTGAAACGAACGATCTCCGATCACAGAGCTCACACCATAATCAAGATCAAGCACTGGCGTAAAGCTTAGGTCAATGTCGCAAGCACGTAACTCGGCACCCAACACATAGCCAACCTCGGTCGCCATGCGCATCGCCTGCAGGGGGTCTTGCATCCAGCGCTCGCCCAAGCTGCGCATGGTTGGCAACACGGCAAAGCCGTCAGAGCGAAAGCGCTGCACACGACCACCCTCATGATCCACAGCGATCAATAACTGGGGGGTACGTAACCGGTGAATGCTGCGCGTCAACGCAGATAGTTGCGCGCGACTTTCGAAATTACGCGCAAACAAAATCACTCCGCCCACCAAAGGGTGTTGCAATCTCTTTTTTTCGTCTGGGGTCAATGTATGGCCAGCAACATCGACCATTAAGGGACCGCGTTCAAGCATTGGCATTTTTTTGCTAGCGTTCACAAGATTTCTCTTAGATTCAATTCACAGAATGATTTAGTGGGTTCAGTTCACAGAATGGCTCAGTGTGTTTGAGAGGCTGCATAAATAAAGAAGTTGGCTCGAAGCAATGAGGGTGTGTATTCATTGGTCAAGCGCTCGGCAAAGACTCAACAACGACATACGCGGCACCGTACTCAGACTCATCGGTGAGTGACACATGCGCTGCGCCGTAACGCTCGGCATACCACTGATCCAAAGGCGCCGAAAGAACAATCTGCGGTCGCCCGCCTGGGGCGTTTAAAGTCTGCATGCGGGTCCACCACATTGGCATGCGCATCCCAAGCCCAATCGCCTTTGAAAACGCTTCTTTGGCGGCAAACCGCGTGGCTAGGTAGCGCACGCCTCGCGCGCGGTCGCGCGCGGCTCGGGCACGAAACACGCGTAATTCATCGATGCCTAATATTTTTTCTGGAAAGCGTTCAGGATGGCGCTGCCAAGCCCGATCGATGCGATCCATTTTGACAAGGTCAGTTCCGATGCCGGCAATTGCGCTCACAGTAGCCTGCTCAGTTAGTGTTTACGAGAATGAAGCAGCACACCGCGCTGAGCATTGAGCCTTGCCGTGATCATCGCGGCCTTCATATTGCGGATCGTGTTTTGCCAGCCATCGAAAATCGCCTGGGCCACGATCGCGTGGCCGATATTGAGCTCTGCGATTCCCTCGAGCGCAGCAATCGGCGCGACATTGCCAAAATGTAGGCCATGCCCGGCATTGACACGCAACCCCAATCCTACGGCTACACCAATGGCCTGTTCAAGACGCTTGATTTCGCTCGTAGCGATGGCCTCTGAGGTGGCCTCT
>CAIYCP010000397.1 GCA_903924715.1 uncultured beta proteobacterium | reverse complement strand
CGCTCTGCCGCGTAAGTTTTCATCGCGTACTTGGTGTATTCGTCAGTGTTCATTTCGATGATGGGTTGATCAAACTGAGCAAACACAGCAATAACAGCTGGATCGGTCAAGGTCTTTTTAAAAGCATCATGCAATATTTTGACTACTGCTGGATCCATATTTTTGGGGCCACAGACACCATAGGGTGAGTCGGCCACCGTGTCATACCCGAGTTGATTCAAGGTGGCCACGGTTGGCCAACGGGTCGTACGCTTGCTTCCATACGTTGCCAGCAAGCGCAGTTTTCCTGCATCAACCATTTGCCCCCAACCCGTTGAGTCGCTCATACCCATCGTATGACCGCCCATGACTGCCTGAAGAGTTTGTGCACTGCCTTTAAAAGGAATGTGCGACAGTTCGATACCGGCCTGTTGAGCAAACTCTTCAATTGCCAAGTGCGGACTTGAGCCGGTTCCAGGGGTTCCGTACGTAAACTTATTAGGATTGAGCTTGGCCCAGGCGACCAAGTCCTTGATCGACTGAATCGGCGAATCAATCGGCACGACCAAACCAAAGGTATATCCTGTCAAGCAGATAATCCACGTAAAGTCTTTGGTTGTGTCAAAGGTCGTTTTTGACATGTGGGGCACGCGAAACACTGAAACTGGAAGTTGCGCAAGGGTATAACCGTCAGGTTTGGCATTGACCAGTTCGGCACCACCAAGCACCCCTGCTGCACCAGGCTTGCTTTCGATAATGACATTCACACCAAGCGTCTTTGACGCACTCTCGGCCAGGACGCGCATCACCACGTCTGTTGCCCCGCCAGCGGGCCAAGGGCAAATATATTTGATCGGGCGCGTTGGAAATGTTGCCGCTTGAGCCAAGCCGGGTGCTAGCGCACTGGCAGCCATTGCTGCAGTCGACAATAGAAATTCACGACGATCAGTCATATTCGTTTCTCTTCGTTTAAATAATCTAACTGCATCGTAAAGCCAGATTCAACCGACCGCAACGCCATGGCGCCCATACAAGGGTTCTACCTAGTATGTTTGAGGTTCTATTCAACAAGTTTCGCGGTTAACCTTGTGGCAATTCATTCTAGCGTACTGAGAATATCAATGAAAAACCTAAAATGCACTGTTCTCGCAGGCCTGCTGGCGTTGACTTCGGGCGCAGCCGTCGCGCAAGACTATCCAACCAAATCGATTAAATGGATTGTTCCGTATACCCCGGGCGGGTATACCGATAACGTCACGCGCTTAGTGGCGAATCGAATGGCGACGATCCTGGGTCAATCAATCATTATCGAAAATAAGCCTGGCGCGAATTCGATTATCGGTGTCGATCAAGCCGCCAAGGCCGCGCCCGATGGCTACACCATGCTAACGACGATCACAGCGCACGCGGCAAACGTGACGCTATATGAAGGAAAACTCCCCTTCGACCCTTACAAGTCATTAATTCCAATTTCACTTGTTGCGATCACACCTTTGGTGCTGTCCGTCAATAAAGATCTGCCGGTCAACTCAATCGCCGAGCTCATTGCCTACGCCAAAGCGAACCCTGACAAGCTGTCGTTTGGCTCTTCAGGAGTGGGTGCCGCCGCCCACTTGACTTCTGAACTGTTGCAATACACAGCTGGGCTAAAAATGGTGCATGTGCCGTACAAAGGCACAGCCCCTGCCATGACAGATTTAATGTCAAACAGTATTCAGATTTTGGTCGATGCCCCAAGTGGCGTGGGCGCAAATATTCGTGCAGGCAAAATTAAAGCCTTGGCGTTTTTCTCTGACAAGCGTTTGTCTAGCTATCCCGACGTACCCACGATTGTTGAATCTGGTGGACCAAAGCTTGAGTCCTCAAGCTGGGTGATGTTTTTTGCGCCTGCCGGCACGTCTATGGCGATCGTGGACAAACTGTCGCTGACGGTCAAAGAGGCACTGAAGTCTGAGGAGCTCATCAAGCGCTTCGAAGAACAAGGTATTCTGACAGTCGGCAACACCCCTGCCGAGGCTGACGCTTTTCTTAGAGCCGAAATCGCGAAATGGGGAAACCTGATTAAAACAGTGGGCGTAAAAGCAGAGTAAGACTGGGACTTCAGCTTAGGGCAATAAACCCTCAGACTGAAGTAGCCCGCGCGCCATCTGCACTTCATCGGGTGCTGCGCGATACAAAGGGGGGCGCACTGCCCCCCCGATCATTCCAAACATTTCAGTAATCGCTTTGGTCAACGCGACGTTGTGCTGACCTTTGGCTAAAAATTTACTATGTAATTGATTAGCGATACGCACAATATGCTGCAGCGGCGCCCGTGCAGCCTCATAGTCGCCCGCCTCAATGGCCGCCATAAACTCTGCACAATAGGGCTTGGCCTTTGACTGCATATAAAGCGGACGAGACGAACCAAACAAAAACTTCGGCATAATCGATGGACCAAAAGCCGCCAAGCCGTAAAGATGGTATTCCTCGAGCGGACAACTGATCGGCAGTAGATGTCCAGCCGCCGCAAGCATGGCCGAATATTTATCTAAGCTTAAAGCAGCCTCTTTAACCAGACAAATGGTATCGATGCCAGCCAAGCGCACCATCTCGGCTGGCGTGATGTAGTAACCAAGTTCAGAAAGTGTTGAACTATAAACACAGATCCCGATATCGACTGCATTCGCCAGATTCTGATAGTACTCAAACACACCGTCGGCAGAACGCGGGCCGTAATAAGGCGGCCAGCACATCACTAAGTCAGCACCCGCCGTCTGCGCATGTCGTGCAAGCTCGATCGAGTCTTTATAAGACGTATGTGAAACACCCGCGATAATTGGCACCCGACCCGCATTGGCTTCAATCATGGTGTCCGTCACGCGCTTACGTTCGTCCATGGTCAGGGTCCAGAACTCTTGGTACACCGAGCCCAGATACAAACCTCGCGCACCCGGCAAACCAATCAAGTGGTCCACATTGTGACGCAACCCTGCGTAATCAATTTCAAGATCATTTTTAAAAGGCGTCGTGGTTGTCACGATATACCCACTCAAGGTATTGCGCGTCCATTGTTTTGCAGTGGCTCTTTTGTAGTGCATGTCAAACCCCTATCGCGTTTACCCAAAGATCAATCAAGCGACTTTGAATACGCTAATCGATTTTAATGTTGCTCTCAGTCACGACACGCTGCCACATCGAACGCTCGGCCTTGATGACTTGTCCAAAAAATGCGGCGTCTTTGCCTAAGGGCTCAAGACCGCGTTTCAAAAAATCTTTTTTAACATCCGAATCATTCACAATTGCCGTGAACTCTTTTGATAACCTATTCACAATGGCTTCTGGTGTACCGCTTGGCGCTAAAACACCATACCACCCCTCAACCACAAAATCGCTCAAACCACTTTCTGCCACGGTCGGCAAATCCGGAGCCGCGGGTGAACGCACTTTGCTACTGATGGCCAAGGCTCGGATTTTTCCAGCCTCAACCTGCGGCATCACCAAGGTCATTGAATCAAAGACAACGGCCAAACGCCCACCAATCAAATCCGTCATGGCTGGTGCAGCACCTTTGTATGGAACATGCACCATTTGAATGTCTGCCTGCCGCATAAACAACTCCATCGCCAAATGGGCAGTCGACGCATTACCGGCAGACCCGTAACTAAGGCCACCGGTTTTCTGTTTCGCCAAGGCAATAAATTCTGCGAGCGTTTTTGCAGGCACCTCGACATTGACCGCCAGCAACAAAGGATAGCTCGTCAATAAATTCACGGGCGCCAAATCGCGCACTGGATCGTAAGCCAGATTTTTATACAACGAAGGATTCACCACAATAGGGCCTGGAAACGCCAACAAAAGCGTGTAGCCGTCGGGCGCAGCCCGCACAACAGTTTCAACCCCAATGTTGCCACCCGCCCCAGGTTTGTTATCGACAACGACTGGGACGCCCAAACGCTCTTGTAACTTCTGGGCCATTTGGCGCGCAACGATGTCCGTCATGCCACTCGCGGCAATCGGTGCAACCAGACGAATTGATTTCGACGGATAGTCTTGGGCACACACATGACTGCTTGCAAAGGTGCTGATGAGGCTGCCCATACATAATATGAATAATTTTTTTCTAAAATCACACCGCATAGTTTTATCTCCGAGCGTCTAGAGCATTTGCGCGATTGACTGCAATGTCTATTTATCGTTATTAATGACACTTAGTAGTATCATTTCTGCCAATTTACAACAAAGCGAAGCACTCTGATCGGTTTAACCTGCTTTAAGCCAATTTCAACAGCGACTTCACGCAAATGAGACCAACCATGCAAACGAAAACAACGTTAACGCCTACTAATGGCAACTACCCTTCAGGGGTCGCCGTTGTCATAGGTGGAAGCGGTGGAATCGGTAAAGGCATCTGCCTTGCACTGGCAGCACAAGGCGCTCAGGTTGCACTCAGCTATCGTTCAAGCGCTCAGGCAGCTCAACAAACCGTACGCGAGATTGAACAACTTGACCAAACAGCCGAAGCTTTTTCCCTCGAACTCTCTTCGCTTGAACAAGTTCAAGCAGCGTTGACAGATATTCACAACCGTTATCAGCGCATTCACACTCTGGTTTTTGCTGCGGGTGCCGACATCACCATGACCTTCGTCGGCAATATTGATCCTGCAGAGTGGCATCGCACAATTAATAATGAGCTCAATGGATTCTTCCATGTCATCAAGGTTGTCTTGCCTTTGATGCGTCAAACCGGCGGCGGCTCCATCGTCGCCATTACAACCGCTGGGCTTGATCGTCACCCGCCCTTAGATATTTTATCGACGGCACCCAAGGCTGGCATTGAAGCCTTGATCCGAGGCATCGCGCGAGAAGAAGGGCGATACAACATTCGGGCGAACTGCGTTGCCCCGGGCGTAGTAGACGGTGGCTTGTTCGACCGACTGAAACCACAAGTCAAACCAGAATTTATTGAAGCAATGAAACGCAACACTGCGCTTAAGCGCTTTGGAACAATCGAAGAAATTGCGGGGGTCGCCGCATTTTTGACAACGCCTGCTGCGGCGTATGTCACTGGCCAACATCTTTGCGTTGATGGTGGCTACTCAGTATGAACGCGTCATCACTCGCAGACGTAGACGGACTCACGCTTGGTCAAGCACTCAGGCGATCAAGTACGCGCTGGCCTTATCAAGATTTTTTTAAAACGGCAGACGTCACCGTTAGTTTTTTACAATTTGATCAGCAGGTCGACCAGTTTGCTCAAGCACTGTTGGCACTTGGACTCAAACGACACGATCACGTCGCAGTGTGGCTCGGCAACTCACTCGAATGGGCACTCACTTTTTGCGCCTGCGCCCGAATCGGCGCCGTATTAGTGCCCATCAACACCCGCTATACCGCTTCAGAGGCTGGTTATATTCTGGCGCAATCCGACGCTAAAGCGCTGGTCATGACCTCGACGCTTTACGGCTTAAATTATCTAAATATGCTTGAGCAGATCGCGCCTAGCCTCACACAGGCGCAGCACGATCTG
>CAIYCP010000396.1 GCA_903924715.1 uncultured beta proteobacterium | reverse complement strand
CAAGAATTCAAAAAACAGTTGACACGGTCAATACATATCAGAATTCAAAAAACAGTTGACACGGTCAATACATATCAGTGCTTGGTCTGAATTTTTTCAAAAATAGCATCAGATATAAATAAATTATCCATTCTGAGTATTGTATATACATAATACTTGCTGATTCATTCTCATTTGAACTCGTGTCTTTTGTATACAACTCTTGAAAGAAACAACAGAATCTCTTCACAGCGCTAAGCTGAAACTTCTTGATTCAATCTTCGTACTCATGATCTCCCCCCAATTCATCAGCCGCGTCACCCTGCGCCGCGACATCGTCGAATCCTTCGACGCATACCCGTTCTGCTTGCCCTCGGTTCGCACCTTCGAATACTTGGACATGCACCCCAAAGTCACTTATGTGGTTGGCGAAAACGGCTCGGGCAAATCCACTTTGCTAGAGGCCATTGCAGTCTCTATGGGCTTTAACGCCGAGGGCGGCTCCAAGCATTTCAATTTCGGCACGCACCGCTCGCATTCAGACTTGCACAGGTATTTGCGCATCGCCAAAGGTTTTCGCAGGCCGCGTACCGGCTATTTTTTGCGCGCTGAAAGTTTTTACAACGTCGCCAGCGAAATTGACAAGCTAGACGCCGAGCCTGTGGACGCGCCGCGCATCATTGAAGGCTACGGCGGTGTGTCGCTGCACCATCAATCCCACGGTGAATCTTTTTTAGCGCTGATGACGCAACGCTTCACAGGCTAGGGCTTGTACATACTGGACGAACCCGAGGCGGCCTTGTCGCCGCAGCGCCAGTTGGCGGTGTTGTCGCGCATTCATGAATTGGTGCTGGACGGTTCGCAGTTCATCATCGCCACGCATTCGCCCCTGCTCATGGCCTACCCGGACGCTTGTATTTACCAATGTAGCCAAGAGGGTATTGCACCCGTGGCCTATGAGGACACCGAACACTTTCAAGTGACGCGTGATTTTTTGCTGAATCCGCAGCGCATGCTCAAGGTGTTGTTGCAGACTTGAATGAAAAATGTTTGGATTTTGAGCTAGTAAGCCGATCGTATTGAGTGCCTAGAAGCATTTTTTCTGTGATATCGTTATTTCTCGGCCAGATAATCAGTCAAACCCTTAGCAGAGGATGCCATGACAGCACTGGAATTCCGTTTAATGCAAGGCCTTAAATCTTTGCCCCCGGAGCGAGTCTCCGAGGTTCTCGATTTCGTGGAGTTTCTTGCCGCAAAAGTGAAACGTGAAGCGGCTACTCAGCGTATGACTGAAGCTTTTGCAGAGCTACGCAAATTAAATCTCCCCCCTATGTCTGATGATGAAATTAATGCAGAAATACAAGCCATCAGGCGCGAGCGTCGTCAATTACATCAGTCAGGTTCTGACAGCTGATACCTCACTGTTTTAAGTATGCGCATAGTTATTGATACCAATCTGCTTGTGTCAGGTGTCATTTCTTCAGGTGTTCCCAGGCAGTTACTTGAATCAACAAAAACAGGTGAGTTTGAAATTTGCACCAGCGAAACTTTGTTGACCGAGCTGCAAACAGTTCTTTCTCGCGGCAAGTTTGCAACTCGTCTTTCTCTAGCTCGAATATCTCCTACAGCCATTGTTGATGATTTGAGAACCATATCCATTGTGGTCGCGCCGAAGTCAGTTGTTCCTGTGGTTTTAACGGACCCCGATGACGATCATGTATTGGCTGCTGCATTGGCGGCCGAGGCTGACTTTATTGCCACAGGGGATCAACGTGATCTGCTTTCTTTGGGCTCCTATCAAGGGATTCCCATCATTAACGCACGTACCGCTTTGGAGCAAATTCAAAGCCGAAATAAGTTCAAGCCTTAACAAACAAATAAGTCCATGCATCTCTCGTAGCCTTATGTCTTGACATCCCTGACAATGCCTAGGTCACGGCCCCGGCGCTGGCTTTGCAATACGCACGCGCATGCCGTTTACTCCAACAGGTGAATCTATGAGCAGCATGAACGGCAAAGTGGTTTTGATTTCAGGCGGCGCACGCGGCATGGGAGAGGCGCAAGCCAGATTGATCGT
>CAIYCP010000395.1 GCA_903924715.1 uncultured beta proteobacterium | reverse complement strand
GTGCCACGCTGCGCCAGCATTTCGTTTAACTCTTCGGTAAGCGCCGGAATGGACGGCCCGAAAGTCGTCAACAAAGCGACCTTGCCACCGCGTTCGATCACCTCTTCGAATAAGGCTTCGTTGGGCGTCAAGATTGGAATTGAATGCTTGGGCTTTAGCGCCTCGATCGTTGCGCCAAACGCCGAGCAAGTAAACAGAATGGCCGTTGCCTCAGCGGCAACACAATACTGCCCCAACAAATCAAAGCGTTGCGGGATTGAATCTGGCAAGCGCCCCGCTTCGCGGACATCCTGCACGAGTGAATCTTCTAGAAGATTCATCACACGCGCCTCGGGCCATAACGATGCAAAACTTGCCAGCGCCGGTTTCATCGAAACATCGCCAGCGTGAATCAAATAAATTTTTTGTAGCCCTGCCATTTCAATCCTCGTCTAACCGTCTATGGGGCGAAGCGCGAAACCAGTCGTCGCCGAATTATTTTTTATTGGAAAGAGTACGTCGCGACCGTTTTCAATACGTGTGACCGGTTTGAATACGCACGAATCAAGCTACATTTCCGCTTTGACGACATGCTATTCGGGTTGAATCTTCGCAGCCTTGACAACGCTTCCAGCCCGCTCAATTTCAGCGTTCAACAATTTCGCTAACGCCTTCGCATCACCGGGCATTGGCTCAACACCAGCCGCTTGAACTTTTTTGATCGTCTCGGGGTCGTTGAGCACCCATGCGATTTCTTTTTCAAGTCGCGCAATCACAGCAGCAGGTGTTTGGGCAGGTGCAAACACAGCTACCCAGGCCGAGTATTCAAAGCCAGGCAGACCCTCTTGCGCCACAGTCGGTAAGTTTGGTGCTGCCGGATGTGGCGTGGCACTGGTCACACCAAGCGAGCGCAAACGACCGGCCAGGATATTTGGCATCGCAGTTGCCACCGGCTCGCAAATCAGTTGCAATTGCCCGCCCATCAAATCATTCAGAGCCTGAGGTGAGCTTTTGTAATTGACCATCTGCAGATCAATGCCTGCCATGGCCTTGAAGGTTTCAACACAAATTTTTGAACCACTGGTGGCCGTGCCGTAATCGAGCTTGCCGGGTTGCGATTTGGCCAGAGCAATGAACTCTTTTAGATTATTGGCTGGGACAGCCGCATTAATCACCAGGATATTGAAAAACCCTTGAAACGCCATTGATACAGGCGCAAGATCTTTGACCGGATGAAATGGCAAGGTCTTACGCAAGTGGAAATTGGCAGCCAGCGTGGTGCTTGAACCCAACACTAGGGTGTAGCCATCGGGTGCAGCCTTCACTGCCGCATCCACCCCTATCAAGCCTTCGGCGCCGGGGCGATTTTCGACAATGACCTGTTGACCTAAGCGTTCACCCAATTTAGCTGCAAAAATACGTGCAACGACATCGCTTGCGCCACCGGCTGCCAAGGGCACGATTAATTTGACAGGTTTAGTTGGATAGGTATCCTGTGCCATCACTGCGCCCATTGAACAAACAACGATTGC
>CAIYCP010000394.1 GCA_903924715.1 uncultured beta proteobacterium | reverse complement strand
TCACCGTAGGTCCACGACTGAATTTCAAGTCGACACAGTTGCCACAAGATCACTAACGTGCACGCAAGCGATAACAGATTGAAAATAACAGACCAGATTGCTCGGCCACGTTGGCTCAGGCGAGGCTGCAGCAATTCAAGATGATGAAATGACCCACTGACCTGACACACAGCTAAACTCAGAAACGAAATCGCGACTAACAAGTAGCCACCAACTTCGTCGGCCATTTCAAGGCTGCGCCCAAACAACCTGGCAACGGCTTCGGCAGTGATGATGACGAGCATTGCGACTAGCGTGAGATTACACAACCACTCACTCACACGCGCGACAATACTATTTAGAGGTGCAGGCCGCTCATCTGCACCCACTTGACCAGACAGGTCAACAGGGGCCTCGGTCATGAATTATTTCCCTAACGCCGCACGGATTTTTGCAAGCCCTTCAACAGCTTCTGGCCCACGTGATTTCGCCCAACTTTGCCAATAATCTGCAAATTGTGCGCTGTTCTTAGCGGCTTCATCAGCGGGAGGCTCAGTGATGACCATGCCTTCTGCAGCAAATTGCTTGCCCAAGACGCCTTCCATATCGCGCAATGCCTGCGTCACTTCAGGCATAGCATCGCTCACGATTTTTCTGACCTTTTCTTGGGTTGCCGCGGGTAACTTGCTAAAAGAGTCTTCGTTGACAATCACCACCGCGTCGACAAAATTAACCCCGAGGCGATAGTTGTACTTCAACAGATCTTTCCAACCCACACCGCCGCCAGAATTTGCAGTCAACACACCTTCGATCACGCCGCGCTCGAGCGCTGGAGCAACCTCAGGGGTGCCGATGGTGACGCTGGTGGCACCAAACCGCTTCAGAAACTCGGCCTGTTCAGGCGAAGTGACGCGCATCTTCATCCCCTTGAGGTCTGCCAGTGACGTCAATTTTTTGTTCGCGTACAGAACTTGGGGCGGAAAGTTATAACGCCCTAGCATGATGATGCCGCGCTTTTTATAGGCTGCGATCATTGGCGGATCGACAAAGGGTGAAACTTTCAAGAATTCATCATAAGTACTGATCAAGAGTGGCAAACGCAACAACCCACTGATTGGTATGTTGCCGGTGAAAAATGAATCTTCTGCCATTTGCACCACGTTATCAGACACCGCCTGAGTAATATTGCTCGTACTGATTTGTAGCGATCCCCCCATGTGCATGCGAACTGAAAGCTGCCCCTCGGTCGCCTTATTGATATCTTCAAGCATCACGGCAAGACGCTTCGTAGAAGCGACCGGCGAAGGCATAAACGTATAGAAATCCCATTTTTGCGCATATGTCGGAGCAATCGACAGACTAAGTGCCAATACGCCCAACAAACGTACGAACGCGCGCAACCAATGCGAACTGAGTGTGACCATGATGGTTCTTCCTTTATAAGTTTTTTGAATGGCAGGCCGAGGGGCTGAGCCCCTCTTTATTTGTCTCCGGCTGTCCACTGTTTTACTTGCCACCGGTAATGGTGTCAAGCAAGGCTTTTGACGAGCGCCTCGGTTGTGCTAACTTGTTGAATAACAAAAATCGGAGACTTTCATGCCGGCCTTAAAAATTACGCCATCTGATCAGTATCCCTTTGGGTGTCGCATCGAGGGCGTCAACATTCAAGCCGGCGTGGATGATCAGACTGCCGAAAAAATCAGTGACGCCTTAAATCAGTACCTTGTGGTCTGCGTCTCAGGCGAACCTTATGATTCTGAGCAATTGGTGAATTGGGCCAAAAAAATTGGCCCTCTTGAGGTTAATGTTTCAAAGGCGTTTCAAAACAGCCAATATCCAGAAGTCATGACACTCTCGAACGTGCTGGTCGACGGTAAACCGCAAGGGTTAGCAGACGCTGGGCAAGAGTGGCATACCGATATGTCTTACAACCGGATCTCAGGGCGTGCAACCATTTTGCACGCGCACCAGGTGCCCTTTAAAGACGGGCGCGCCTTAGGGGACACGGCATTTCGCAGCATGTACGCGGCCTACGATGCACTGCCTTCAACCCTCAAAGACAAACTTGATTCACTTGAGGCCGTACATGATTTTGAAAATCTCTGGACGCACATGCTAGCGCGACCAGGTTCAATGCGCAAACCTTTCACCGATGCACAACGCAAAGAAAAACCTCCTGTTGTCCATCCTGTTGTGTTACGCCACCCTTGGACAGGCCGCAAATGCATTTACGTGAACCGAGGTTTAACCACCAAAATTCTAGGCCTGCCCGAGCAAGAGAGTCGCGACCTACTTGATTTTTTATTTGCGCATCAAGAGCAAGCGCAATTTGAATATCGCCATGAATGGCGCGTGGGTGACACACTCATGTGGGATAACTGTGCCAGCATCCATTTAGCGACTGGTGGTTATAGCGCCGATCAACCAAGGGTGATGATTCGCACACAGATTCTGGGTGATGAAACACGTTATCGCCAAACTAATGCGTCTCTAGGCGGGCGCATCTTAAACACAGTCTAAACGCCTCTTGACCATCACTTACCGAGACCGCTCATGCTCACCATCCGCCTGTTCGCACCGCTTGCACTGGCCTTTAGCCTACAACTCACTGCTGTTTTTGTCACTGCACAAGCACAAGAGTTTCCGTCGCGTAGCTTGCAAGTGATTGTTCCCTTTACCGCAGGCGGGCCCACCGACGCCATGGCGCGAGTCATGGGCCGCGAACTTAGCAGACTGACGGGGCAGCCCGTCGTGGTCGAGAATCGACCTGGCGCTGGCGGCAATGTAGGCAGTGCACAGGTGGCGCGCGCTGAACCTGACGGCTACACGATGATCGTCAACGGTGGCTTAACGCACACCTTGAACCCGCAAATCTTCGCTAAAACCAGTGGCTATGCGCTGAAGGATTTTAAAGCTGTCGCAGCGTTTGCAAAAAGCCCTATGGTGCTCACTGTGAACCCTGACTTAGGTGTCAATGATGTTCAGCAGCTTGTTGCACTGGCGAAATCAAAACCAGGCGGCTTATCTTTTGCCTCGGGTGGCCAAGCCAGTAATCCACATATGGCCGCCGAATTATTTAGAGCCAACACACAGACTGACATGCTGCATATCCCGTACAAGGGCACAGCCGACTCCGTCAAGGATATCGTGAGTGGTCGCGTGCAAGTCGGTTTCTTTAGCCCTCAGGTGGCAGAGCCCTTGCTGCAAGCCGGGCGACTTAAGGCGTTAGGGGTTACTTCAACCACGCGCATCAAGGGTTTAGAAAACATCCCGACGATCGCCGAACAAGGCGTCAAAGATTTTGTGTTTGAATCTTGGTACATCATTCTGGTGCCAGTCAAAACACCCGCACCAATCGTCAACAAACTCAATCAGCTTGTCAATCAAGCCTTAGACAACCCGGATACCCAAAAAGCTTTTTCTAATATCGGCCTGGATGTCATTCATGCAACGCCAGCACAGACCGAGGCAAGCATCACCGCTGAACAAAACAAATGGAGCGAGCTTGTTAAAAAAATCGGCTTGCAACTCGACTGATCAACGACTTGAACGACTCGCTAGCAAACGCGTCAAGGCCGGGCTTAACCCCTTGTTAGGTTTAAGTGGTGGTGGAGCAAAACTCCCTGCGCTCGTTGCAACAGGCCTCAATGCAATCAAGGTTTCAACATGCTGAACCGCGCTAGAAACGCCATCAACGACAGGCACTGGCAACTGATCGCGCACTGTGCGCGATAGGCCCGCCAAGGGTGCGCCCGCCAAAATGATGACATCCGCACCGTCTTCAATGACGCAGCGATTGGCCAATGCCACCAAGCGCTGGCCCTGATCGGCCTGTACCGAACCAATGTTTGCCAACGGTTCATCGAGCGCGCGAATGCTACAGAGCCTGCTTGACAAACCATAGCCCTCAACTGTTTCGCGGTACCAGGCTCGGATGCGCTGCGAGATCGCCACAATTGAAAACCGTTGACCCAGCAAGATGGCCGAGGCTAGCGCGGCTTCAGTCAATCCGGTGACGGGGCAACTCAACACTTCGCGCAAGGCCAGCAATCCCGGGTCTCCAAACGCAGCCACCACAAGCGCGTCATAGCTGCCATCCAACTCAGCCGCACGCTCGGCCACCGCATGAGCACCTATCATCGCTTCAAAACGAGTTTCAATATACGCAACACCAAAGGCTGCCGTTGCGACTTCGATTTGTGTGCCCGGCGAAGCGCTACGCATCGCCTCGTCGCGAATCAATATTGAAACGCTATCTGAAATATTTGGATTGATTAAAAGTATGCGCATGCGGATCGTTACACGCGTTTAGCCGTAATCGTTGGCGCGCCACCACGCAAAAATTGACCATACCCTCTTTTACCCAAAAACTGTTTGCCATCCCACACGACTTCACCACGTGAAAGCGTCATCCCGGGCCAAGCTTTGAGTTCAATGCCCTCATAGGGCGTGTAATCCACCGCATGGTGTAGGTTGGTATTTTGAATAGTGAGCGCACGCTCATCCCAGATCACTAGATCTGCATCACTACCTATCGCAATGGTTCCTTTACGCGGATGCAAGCCGTAAGCCTTTGCGGCATTAGTCGAGGTCAGTTCAACAAATTTTGATAAGGTGATGCGCCCGCCCAGCACGCCTTCTGAATACAGCAAGGGCATCCGGGTCTCTAAGCCGGGGATTCCGTTTGGAATATATTTAAAGTCGACCTCTTTGCCCTCAAGCCTTTTGCCTTCGGGGCTGTCGTAATTGAATGGTGCGTGATCCGACGAAAAGACAGTAAATAAACCGTCATTCAAACCGTCCCAAATCACCTCTTGATTCGCCTTGTCGCGCGGGGGCGGGCTACACACACACTTCGCACCCAGATAGCTGTCATCCAACCCTAAATCTGCCGCCGTTAAGAATAGATATTGCGGACAGGTCTCGGCCAAGATCTTCAGACCATGCGCCCGCCCCCAGCGAATCTGTTCAACCGCTTCG
>CAIYCP010000393.1 GCA_903924715.1 uncultured beta proteobacterium | reverse complement strand
GCAATTTTTTTACTAAGCGCTGTATTCATCCCGCAAATAAAGATGAGCTGAATATCAGTCAACGCTTTGGCAATACGCAACATGTCGGTTGAGCCGTGTCCGCCAAACATGACAATCCCAGTGGGTTTGGTTGGGTCAAGCCCAAGTTCGAGGCACTCAGTGTCGCGGTCGATGGTTGGTTGTTCGTAAAAGGCTGGCCGTAAAATCATGCCGGATGTCAACGAGATTTGATCGTCTGTATAGCCAGCTGCGCGTGCTTGTTCAAAGGCATGCGGTGTACCGCATACGATGTGTTGCGTCTGATTGGGTTCAATCCAAAAGTGTGGGGGATAATCTGCCATATCAGTTAAGACGGTGACAAAGGGCACGTTCGGTAGCGTGCTCGTAACCGATTCGTAAAGTGCTTTATTAAAATTCGGTACTAATGAAACAACATGATCAGGCTTTGTTGCTAGCCAATGCGGTTCTAACTTACGCAGCATCGCACTATGGCCCATTTTGATCATGGCCTGAAATACTTTTAACTCGGTTGATAATCCAAGCGTCAAGCCATGACGCAACCGAAAGTTGTAAAGATCTTCGGGTGCGCACCGCATCACTTTATTAAAACTTGCTTCGGGATCTAAGACTTCAAATAGATTGACTAGCCGCACACGCCACGGGCGACGCTCAAATTCAATCGCCTGTTGAAGCGCAAGCGCTGCCGCACGATGGCCGCCACCAGCATTGAAATAAACGAAGTCAATTATTTTTTCCATGACAAAGGATATTCATCCTATTAAATGACTGGGTGATGACTAAAAATTGACAAGTTGGTGAAGTCAGAGCAACGTAGTCAGGTCTCGTGGCGACTTGGCTCTAGGACGAGTAGCTCTTGATAAATTTGGCTACCTTGAACAAAATGTTCAAAACCGTAATGTGTGGCAGCGTAGGCAAGTAAATCGTTTCCTGTTGTCTGCGGGCGACTTTGATCCTGCTTGAGTTGCTGTGCTTGCCATTTTGAAAATAGTTTTAGAACAAAGTTGTTCCAATCGTCTTGCGTTGCTTCTTTGACGCGGCCTGAGCAATAGTTCAACCATTGTTTTTGAACGTTCATCATTAACTCCATGAGAAATTGGGCAATACATATGTTGCAATGCCGCAATTATGATGCGAGTCAAAGGTTACTTGATGAATATTCGATTTTGATGACAGCGTTTACTCACGCAAATATGCAAATGATTAACAAAGATACTGTGTTCATACATTTGTCACGGTTCTGAAGGATAATAAACTTTGTCTTAGCCCTACGAACATGTTCTCGCTAAGCTCCCGGCACAGTGCATTGGTTTGACCGTAAGCAAGCTGCCTTCTTTAGTAACAATCAATTATCGAGGATATTGACCGTGAAAACTTTATTTCAACAGCTATTGCGTGCTGGAGCTCTTGCACTTGCGTTAGCTTCAACAGTGGCAGGCGCACAATCTGCGATTTGCTATAACTGTCCCCCAGAATGGGCAGATTGGGGCTCGCAACTGCGCGCGATTAAGGCTAAAACGGGGATTACTGTCCCGCCTGACAATAAAAATTCTGGTCAAGCACTCGCACAACTGGTTGCTGAAAAAGGCAGCCCCGTTGCTGACGTCACTTACCTGGGCGTAACCTTTGGTATTCAGGCCGCTGCAGATGGTGTGGTCGCGCCCTTTAAGCCGGCCGCCTGGAACGATATTCCTGACAGTCTAAAAGATCCGGCGGGCAACTGGTTTACCATTCATTCAGGCACTTTGGGTTTGATGGTCAACGTCGATGCGCTGAAGGGGAAAGCAATTCCTCAGTCGTGGGCAGATTTGCTCAAACCTGAATACAAAGGCTTGATTGGTTATTTAGATCCTGCGTCAGCGTTTGTGGGCTATGTCGGCGCTGTGGCCATTAACCAGGCACGGGGTGGGTCGCTTGATAATTTCGGACCTGCCATTGAATATTTCACCGCGTTGAAAAAAAATGAACCAATCGTACCCAAGCAAACCTCGTATGCACGTGTGTTGTCGGGTGAGATTGCGATCTTGCTTGATTACGATTTCAATGCGTATCGCGCCAAATACAAAGACAAAGCGAACGTGGCCTTTGTGATCCCAAGTGAAGGCACGTTGGTAGTGCCCTACGTGATGAGTTTAGTGAACAAGGGACCGAATGCCGAAAATGGGAAAAAAGTACTCGATTTCGTGTTGTCAGACGAGGGCCAAGCACTTTGGGCAAATGCCTATCTGCGCCCAGTACGGGCCTCGGCAGTGCCGGCTGACGTGCAAGCTCGCTTCTTACCCGCGACTGATTATGCGCGTGCAAAAACGGTTGACTATGGTCAGATGGCAAAAGTGCAAAAGGCCTTTTCAGATCGTTATTTGAAAGACGTTCAATAGTAGGCTCGCCACTAAAGCTGTTCCACGAACGTGGCAACGCTCTCACTGCAACGACTCGCGTGCTTGACGCCAGTCGTTGCTATTTTTTTTGCATTTTGGTTATTACCCATGGTGTGGCTTGTGGCCTTGCCTGCCCAGAAAGGGTGGGCTACTTATTTTGCAATCCTGACACACTCAAAATACTGGCTGAGCCTAATCAACACGGTCGGATTATCACTGATCGTGACCATTGCAACGCTTGTGCTTGGCAGCGCCGTCGGTATTTTCTTTGCACGTTATCGGTTTGTTGGGCGGCAAGTGTTGCTGTCGTTTTTAACCTTACCGTTATCCTTTCCGGGTGTGATCATTGGTTTTTTTATGATCCTGCTGGGTGGACGTCAAGGGTTGGTTGCGGATGTGTCTGAAGCGCTAGGTGCGGGTCGTTGGACACTTGCCTACGGTTTTTCTGGTCTTTTCTTAGCCTATCTGTATTTTTCATTGCCACGTGCAATCGCGACCTATACCGCTGCTGCTGAAAAAATGGATCTGGCACTTGAAGAGGCCGCCAGAACGATGGGTGCTTCGCGGTATGCGATCTTGCGTGATGTCTGGATTCCTGAACTTGCGCCGACAACGCTTGCCTGTGCTGCAATCGTCTTTGCAACATCAATGGGTGCCTTTGGTACTGCGTTCACGCTGGCAACTAAATTTGAAGTGTTACCGATCACGATTTATAGTGAATTCACAAATTACGCCAATTTTGCACTCGCTGCTTCATTATCGATTGCTCTAGGCCTGGTGACCTGGCTTGTGATGTATTTTGCGAGACGTTACTCAGACTCGCCGACGGCGGTGATCTAAGATATGAAGCATATTCGTGCGAGTCAGCGCTTCCCGTTCGTGCTTGCAATACTCACGCTGCTAGTGACGTTGTTTATGCTGATACCGATGGCCTTGTCGGTCACAGCAGGGCTCGTGAACAACTATTCACAAGGTTTGGCGAGTGGGTTGACCACGCGATGGCTTGAGCAGGTGTGGGATGGCTACGGTGACACGGTCATGTGGTCGCTGATGGTCGCAGGTGTGTGTGTATTGATCACGATAGCCGTTGGAGTGCCGTGTGCCTACGCCTTGGCTAGAACGCGTTCGCGCTGGGCACGTCTATTTGAAGAGTTACTGACGTTACCTGTCGCAGTGCCTGGCCTGGCAACTGGACTGGCATTGATTTTGGTTTATGGGCAGTTTCGAGATTTTCGACAAAGTTTTTTATTCATTTTGGTGGGGCATGTTGTGTTTACGCTGCCGTTCGTGGTACGAACAGTATCTTCAGCATTTGCGAATAGAGAACTTGTCGCGATGGAAGAAGCGGCGCGCACCTTAGGTGCTGATTTTACGAGTCGATTTGTGGGGATTTTGATCCCGGCAGTGATGCCCGCGATTGTTGCCAGTGCGTTAATGGTCTTTACGCTTTCAATTGGTGAGTTCAATTTAACGTGGATGTTACATACCCCTTTGACGCGTACGTTACCCGTCGGGTTGGCCGACAGCTATGCCTCGATGCGGATCGAAGTCGGCTCAGCTTATACCTTGATTTTTTTTATTGTTGTGTTGCCGCTGCTATGGTTTTTGCAAGCGATCGCGACTGAGGTGCAAAAGCGCTATGGAACTTGAACGTACTGCAGTGCACATTATCGGCTGTGCAAAGACCTATGCAGACGGCACACAGGGCTTATTGCCGTCATCGCTTGACGTTCATCCCGGCGAGGTGCTGGCATTGCTTGGGCCTTCAGGCTGCGGAAAAACGACGCTGTTGCGTTTGATTGCTGGCCTTGAGACGGTCGATCCAGGCGGCGTTATTCGGTTCGGTGCGCACGAGGTGACAGACGTACCTGTCGAGCGACGTCAGATCGGAATGGTTTTTCAGCATTACGCTCTTTTCCCACAGATGACGGTTCAGGCCAATATTGGCTACGGGTTGAAGTTGCGAGGTGCTAGCGATCAACAGCTTAAGCAGGCTGTCGGCGAATTGATTGAGCTCGTTCGACTCAATGGTCTTGAGCATAAACGCCCCGGAGAATTGTCTGGGGGGCAGCGTCAGCGCGTGGCCTTGGCGCGTGCGGTTGCGGTCCGACCTAAAGTTCTATTGCTGGATGAGCCACTGACTGCCTTGGACGCGAAGCTGAAAGTGACGCTACGTGACGAACTGGCAGAGTTGCTGCGTCGACTTGGGGTTACGACAATACATGTGACGCATGATCAACAAGAAGCACTCGCGATCGCCGATCGCCTGGCAGTCATGCGCAGCGGAAAGATCATTCAAGTGGGTGAGGGTGAAGCGCTTTACCGCAATCCTGATCATATGTTTGTTGCAGAGTTTTTAGGGCGCATTAATCGATTGCAGCGCAGCCCTGCAGATATTGCGAATAACGTGATCACGGTTGGTGGTAAAGAGTTGACTTGCCCCCAAGGTCCTTGGCGTCAGCTTTTTGTCCGTCCAGAGGATATCCAATTGAAAGCCTTGATGTTGAATCAACCCGCGGCCACGATTATGCAGCGTAGTTTTTTAGGCGATCGAGTTCATTATCGTTTAGACGTCGTCGGGCAAGGGGTGCTCACGGTGGAGACGAATCGTGACAGCCCTTATCGCGTGGGTGACCAAGTTTCGCTCGCTATTTCAGCCGAGCACTTTATGCCCTTTGAGGACAATGAATGAGCACGCTATTTGTACAATTAACGGACTTGCATATTCGCGAACCTGGCCGTTTAGCCTATGGGCGTCTTGATACTGCGCCTTATTTACGCGAAGCCGTTCAAACGATCGGGCAGTTGCGTCAACAACCTCACGCTGTCGTCTTAACGGGTGATCTGACCGATTTTGGTCGACCCGCTGAATATGCACACTTGCGTGAACTGCTTGCCCCCTTGACGATGCCGTATTATTTGCTGCCAGGCAATCATGACGACGTTACTCATATGCGTGCTGCATTTCCAGAGCATGGATATCTAGGCGAAGCTGGCTTTGTTCAATATAAGATTGAGCTCGGCCCTATTTGTTTAATCACGTTAGATACTACAGTTGCTCAAGCTAGCCATGGTGCGCTTTGTGCGACGCGTTTGGCCTGGTTAAAAAAAGCCTTGGACGATGCAGCTGACAGGCCGGTGGTGATCGCGATGCATCATCCACCGTTCAAGACCTTAATCGGTCATATGGACAAAATTGGTTTATTGGAAGGCGCGCCAGAGCTCGAGCGGCTTGTTGCGCGGTATTCAAATATCGAGCGCGTGATCTGTGGTCATTTGCATCGTGCAATTGATGTGCGTTTCGGCTCAACAATTGCGTCAACGTCACCAGCGCCTGCCCATCAAGTTGCACTCGATTTAGATCCCGAGGCGGCTTCGCAGTGGACGCTGGAACCGGGCGGTTTCAAAGTGCATGCCTGGGATCACGAAAGAGGTTTAGTCACGCACCAAATGCCTTGCGGTACGTATGCGGGACCTTACCCCTTTCATGAGGGTGGAAAGCTGATCGATTGAGAACAAACGCTTAAAACGAAAGTGTCTGCCCTTCAGTCATCGGGATGATCTTGATTGCGCTGTCTTTCATCGCAGCCTGAAAGCCGGCCAAGGTTCCTTGGGTCAGTGGATTCGAGTTGTAGTGCATGGGGATGACCATCTTTGGTTTGATCCAGGTGTTCAACGCAAAAGCTGCGTCTTCAGGATCCATCGTGAAGTTCCCGCCGATTGGGATCAAGACCAAGTCAGGTTTATAGTGCTCGCTGATAAATTTCATATCGCCGAACAACCCGGTATCACCCATGTGCCAGATTTTGAAACCATTTTCGAGTTCGACGATGTAGCCCATCGCTTCGCCCGCAGGGTGAGACTCATTTTTCTTGGTGGCAGGATTATTCCAGACGAGCAGCGACGAGTGTTCGGCGGCGACGGCGGTCACTTTGATCCCAGGAAAGGGTTTGATATGGCCTGTTTTATTGAAGCGATGACCCAAATCTGCCGGAATCAGGCCAAGCGTGATGAGCGGGGTCACCATGTCTGCCGGACCATAGAGTTTGGTTTTATTCAGGATGGCCAAAGCAGGGGCGTCGCCTAAGTGATCAACGTGTGCATGGGTGACCAGTAGTAAATCGATCTTGCCCACGGCGGCTAAATCTGCCTTGTAGTTGGCCGGTGCTTTGGGGCCGCCTGTGATCCAGGGGTCAATGACAATGAGCTTGCCCCCGGGCGAGGTGATGCGAAAGGCAGCCTGCCCCAGCCACTGTAGTTCAACTTTAGAGGAAGCTGCAGTCGCTGCAGTTGGCGCAGTTGTTTGGGCTAGAGTGAGCGAGCCTGTTAGAAGCGCGCCGACGGTGAGCGCGATGGCGCAGGGTGTTTTTAAAAATTGCCTAATCTTCATAGATAGCCTCAATTTAGAGTGAAGGTGAGCGTGCTTGAATACGTGCAATGACATCGGCAGTTAAAACATGCCGACGGATTTTTCCGGTCGGCGTAAAAGGTAGTTCATCATAAAACTCAAGCATTTCGGGCAGCTTGTAATCCGCAACTTGGCCTTTAAGTGAAGCCACGACCTCGGGCAGTGTTAATTGTGCGCCAGGTTTTAAGACAACGCAAAGACAATTTTTTTCACCTAAGCGGTGATCGTTTACACCAACAATCGCCGCGTGTAGCACTGACGGTAAAGCATACAGAAATTCTTCAATTTCGCGCGGAAAATATTTTTTACCACCACGGTTAATCATTTCTTTGCGACGACCAACAATCATCACATTGCCAGCCTGATCTACATATTTACCTAAATCGCCGGTTCTGAACCAGTCATCGTCGGTAAAAAGTTCTTTATTTGCGTTAGGGTTGTTGAAGTAGCCCAAATGAACTGAAGGCCCGTAGGCTGCGATTTCACCTTCTGCGCCCTCAGGCACATCGTTACCTGCCTCGTCAATGATGCGCAACTCCATTTGACCAACGATTCGACCAATCGTACCGTTCACCTTCTCAGGATCATCCTCAAAACGCGTAAACGTATGAAAGCCTGTTTCGAGCATGCCATACAGTTCAAGCAAGTGGCCTTTCATGTGCTGTTGATAGTCGCGAATTGTTTCAATCGCAGCTGACGCACCGCCGGTCACGACGACGCGCAACGATGAGCAATCATATTTTTTAAAATCAGGCACATTCATAATGGCCAGCAAGGAGGCCGGTGCCGTTGGAATAAAAGTCGCCCGATACTTTTCAATGAGCACCAGCGCACGCTCGGCTTGGAAGCGCTCCATGAGTACTGCCTTGGCGCCAATCATGATGGTTTGCAATAGGCTCAGATAGCCCCAGTTCAATCCCACGGGAAGCCAAATCAATAGCACTTCATCTGGGGTGACATGCATTTCAGCATTGATCACCTCGGCGGCGTAGAGCGTCGTGTTAAAGCTATGCATGACCCCTTTGGGATCACCGGTGGTGCCAGAGGTAAAAGCCATACGCATGATGGCATCTGGGCTCATGTGCACACGATCCGCGTGGCTCAGCGGTGCTGTGTTGGCCAGGCCTTGTTCAAGTGAATGTACGTTTTTTATTTTGGTCGCGCCCGACACCACAACGGTTGTTAAGTTTGACAAGCTTGGGCGCAGCTCGTCAATCATGGCTGCATAGTCAAAACCTTTGAAGCTCGAGGCGCAGACAAAGGCTTTGCTATTTGAAAAGCGCAAAATATATTCAACCTCGCGACGCCTAAAGTCGGGGCTGATTTTGTTTGCAATTGCGCCAATCAGTTCGAGTGAGAAAAAGACAATCGGAAACTCAATGCGATTGGGAAATTGCAGGGTGACAACATCGCCTGCTCCGATTCCAATGCTTTTAAAAAAAGCGGCGCAACGTTCAACTTGATCTTTGAGTGCACCGTAAGTCAGGCTGCGCGTTTCGTCGATAAAGACCGTACGCTCGGGGTGCTCAGCGGCGCGTTGTGCAATAAAGTCAAAAAAAGTAATGTCGTGCCAGCCCTTGCTTGCGATATAACGTTTGCGCAACGCGTCGGTGAGACGAGTTTTATATTGCGGGGTTGTGTACAGATTCATCGCCATCACCGAAGTGCACGTAATAAACCGCCATCTACCGGTATCGTGCAGCCCGTGATGTACGAACCCGCTGGTGAGACCAATAAAGCAACCAAGTTGGCGATATCGGCCGTTGAGCCGATTCGACCCAGGGGGATCTCGGTGATCAATTTCGCGCGAACGGTTTCGGGGCTCTCTGTACCTGCAGCAAAAACCTTTTGCAGACGGTCGGTGTCGATATAGCCCGGACAGATGGTGTTGACGTTGATGCCGTACTGGGCGATCTCCATCGATAAAGTTTTAGCGTAGCCGATGAGCCCCGCCCAGGTTGCAACCGACAGTGCAAAGCCTGCGATGGGCTGAATCGCTGAAATCGCTGAGATATTTAAAATGCTGCCACTACCTGATGCTTTCAAATGTGGCAGGGCAGAGCGCACCATGCGGATCACGCTGAACAGATTTTGTTCAATCGCTTTTTGCCAAGCCACATCATCAAACGTATCGATTGCACCGAGTGGTGGCGCGCCATCGTTATTGACCAAAATATCGAGTCTGCCGTAGGCATCAATTGCGGCCTGCACGATACGCGTGCTTTCGTCTTTGTCGCGAATATCGGCCGCGACAGGGATGACTCTGACGCCGTATTGCGTTGAGATGTCTTGAGCGGCTTTTTCTAGTTTGGCGATACGGCGCGCGAAGATGACCAGATCAGCACCTTCGTTTGCAAGTCGGTTTGCAATCCCAAAACCAATACCCATGCTGCCGCCGCCTACGATGGCAACTTTGCCTTTCAGCCCTAAATCCATTAGCGTTGCTCTCCGTTTAAAAAGGCTTCTGCATTTTTGTGAAACACTTTTTCTAGCACCGCATCGGAGTAGCCTTCGGCTTTCCACTCAGTGGTGAGTCGTTCGTATTTATATAGTGGATAGTCGCCACCAAACATGATGCGATCCTGTAGACGACGAGCAATATCGTGTTTAAGGTCGGGCGTAAAGTATTTAGGAGACCAGCCGTGTAGTTCGTACCAAATATTGCGCTTGTGCATTAAGACGGCAATCGTTTCGGCCTGCCACGGCCATCCTGGGCGCGCGGCCACAATTTTAAGTTGTGGATTTTTTGCGGCAACCCAATCAAGATGTCGTGGATGGCAGCTATCTAGCAAGATGCCGTTACCGCCGGGTAAGCCAGCGCCTAGGCCGGTTGTGCCAACAAAGATGAGCGCCGGAATATTGGCTTCAATGCACAACTTGTAATAAGGATCGTAGAGCGGATCGCTGGCAGGAACCGAGCCTGAACCATTGACCGCTAAGCCAACAAACCCTGCGTTTGAGTCAATGCAGCGACGCAGCTCTTTTAAACCCTCTACGCCGTGTAAAGCAGGGTCAAGATGAAACCAGTTGCCAAGAATCGCGTCAGGGTGCTGACGTTGCATCTCGAAAGAATAGTCGTGCAAGGGGATGACTTCATGAAGCGGGGCAAATTTGGTGAAGCCTAAATCCAAAATGACGCGTGCATTGGCGGCACGAAAATACGCCACCATTTGCGCTTCGGTTTCGTATTGGGTTTCTGAGTTCCAGGTTTTCTTTTGTTGCGCAAGCTCTTGGGGGGTACGAAGCACGTAACCGCGTTGCGTACCCCAATGCGAGTGCATATCGATCAAGGTCATGTTGTCTCCGACAGCGGCCTCTGAGTGTTGTTTTGATTTCAGAGGGGACTAAACAGCTAAGCGACGAACGTGTTGGTTAGGTCACAGTCGTAGCGGGTGCTTTACGCTTTTCAATCCAGGCATTGAATTCGCCCACTAAGCCGCGCCTGAAGGACAGAACGCAGATGACGAAAATTAAGCCGATCACAATCGTGACAGACTCACCCAAACGTTGAAACCATTCAACACCCGTTAATTTTGCGAGTGCCGCACCAAAGTCACCAACTTTGTTTTCAAGCAACACCACAATAAATGCGCCAATTACTGGGCCTACCAGGGTACCCATGCCGCCAATCAAGGTCATTAAAATCACGAGGCCTGACATTTGCCAGGTCGCATCTGATAAGGTGGCCGAAACAAAAATCAGCATCTTGGTTGAGCCTGCCAAACCAGCCAGTAACGCAGACAATACAAAGGCTAAAAGCTTGAAGCGCTCGACATCGTAACCAAGCGAAATTGCACGAGGTTCATTTTCGCGAATCGCTTTGAGCACTTGACCAAAGGGCGAATGCACCGTTCGCCAAATGATGAAATACCCCAAGATAAAAATTGCCATCACGAGGTAATACAAATTGAGATCGTTTTTAAGATCGATCATTCCGAAGAGTGTGCCGCGTGGCACACCCTGTAGCCCGTCTTCACCGCCAGTGAATTTGGCCTGCAGAAAATAAAAGTACACCATTTGCGAAAGCGCCATGGTGATCATTGCAAAATAGATTCCGCTTCGACGAATCGCCAGCGCGCCCATCACGACGCCGAGTGCGCCTGCGATGGCAACGCCGTACAGGATGCCAAGTTCAGTCGACAGGCCCCACACCTTGATGGCATGACCAGAGGCATAGGCTGCGCTGCCTAAGAACGCTGCGTGACCAAAGGACAGTAAGCCTGTGAAACCCAACAGCAGATTAAAGGCGCACGCAAACAAGGCGTAGCACATGATTTTCATGGCGAAGATCGGATAGATCCCGAGCATGGGGATCGCAGCCAGAAACACGACAAATAAAACATAACCGAACGTTTGACGATTCATTTCTCTTTTCCAAACAGACCGGCGGGGCGCAGCAATAAGACGATGGCCATGATGATGAACACGACCGTGCTTGAAGCCTCAGGCCAGAATACTTTTGTGAGCCCTTCGATGACGCCCAGCCCCAGCCCAGTCACAATCGCACCTAAGATCGAGCCCATGCCACCAATCACCACCACTGCAAACACCACCACAATGAGGTTGGAGCCCATCAGCGGTGAAATTTGCAAAATCGGAGCTGCCAAGACACCTGCAAACCCTGCAAGTGCGACGCCAAAGCCATAGGTGAGCGTCACCATTAATGGGACATTCACGCCAAAGGCTTCAACCAGGCGAGGATTTTCAGTGCCGGCACGCAGCAGCGCGCCCAGGCGCGTGCGTTCAATCACAAACCAGGTTAGCAAACACACCACGACCGAAGCGACGACGACCCAGGCACGGTAGTTTGGCAGCACCATAAAACCTAGGTTGGTTGCGCCACGCAGTGCTTCGGGTGTTGAGTAAGGTTGACCAGAGACCCCGTAGAAGCTGCGAAACAGTCCTTCCATTAAGAGCGTGATGCCAAAGGTGAGCAGCAGGCCGTAGAGGTGATCAAGTTTATAAAGATGTTTGAGCAGAAAACGCTCAATGAAGATACCAAACACGCCAACAATAAAGGGCGCAATTGCCAGCATGACCCAATAGTTCAAATCAAAATACGATAGGCCCATCCAGGCCAGAAAAGCGCCAAACATGTAAAGCGCGCCATGCGCGAAATTAATGACGTTCAGTAGCCCGAAAATTACCGCGAGGCCCAGCGAAAGAATCGCGTAAAAAGAGCCGTTGACCAAGCCAAGTAATAGTTGGCCCAGAAACGCTTGTAGAGGGATGCCGAAAATAGTAATCATGGTGAATCAGAACGCCAAAGATGCAGAATCAACAAAATAAACCTTCGGTGCACCGAGATGCACCGAAGGTTTGATGGTGCTTACTTCTTGATAAGTTTGCAGGTAGATTCAGCAAGCGTGGTGTATACCTCTTCGCCAGGTAAGACCGCCAGTTGCTTGTAGTAATCCCAAGGGCCTTTTGACTCACTGGGTTTTTTGACTTCCATCAAGAACATGTCGTGAACCATACGTCCGTCTTCACGCAAGTAGCCATTTTTAGCAAACATGTCGTTGATCTTTGTAGATTTCAGCCATTTCATGACGGTGTCGCTGTCGTCAGACCCTGTGGCTTTCACCGCCTTCAGATAGTAGGAGACGGCTGAGTAGTCACCGGCCTGAACCATCGAGGGCTTGCGCTTCACTTTGGCTTCAAATTTTGCCGACCAGGCGCGGGTTTCGTCGTTTTGATCCCAGTACCAGCCATCGGTAAATTGCATACCTTGGGTGACATTTAAACCTAACGAATGGATGTCGTTAATAAAGATCAATAGACCCGCCAGTTTCATTGTTTTACCAATGCCGAATTCGTTGGCGGCTTTGATTGAATTAACCGTGTCGCCACCTGCATTGGCCAAGCCCAGGATTTGAGCTTTTGAGCTTTGAGCCTGTAACAAGAACGATGAAAAGTCTGACGAGTTCAAGGGCGCACGCACTTGGCCTTTGACCTCACCACCGGCTGCCTTCACGACGTTAGCAGTATCGCGCTCGAGCGCATGTCCAAAGGCGTAATCTGCCGTCAAGAAATACCATGACTTGCCGCCCGCTTTAACGATTGCTGAGCCTGTGCCACGCGCGAGTGCTACGGTATCGTAGGCCCAGTGTGCAGTGTAGGGTGAGCATTGTGCGCCCGTCAGATCAGACGCTGCAGCGCCAACTGCCATAAACACTTTTTTCTTTTCGGCGGCGATGCCAGCCAAAGCCAGATTCACGCCCGAGTTCGTGCCGCCCATCAGCATGTCAATTTTTTGTTGATCAAACCACTCGCGTGCTTTAGCAGCCGCGACGTCGGCTTTGTTTTGATGATCAGCAAAAATCAGTTCGATTTTTTTGCCGTTGATTTCGCCACCGGCATCTGCGATGGCCATGCGTGCGGCTTCGATGCCGCCGGGGCCGTCGATGTCAGAGTAGACGCTGGCCATGTCGGTAATGAAACCGATGCGAATGACATCGTCAGAAATATTGGCTAAAGCCGATTGTGAAACAAGGCCAAAACCGGCCAACATCAGTGAGGCACTCAGGGTACGAAGTTTCATGTGGTTCTCCGAAATATTGCTACACGCAACGTCAAAAAAAATTCGGCGCCTAGTTGCACAGACGCCATCATACAAGCCAAATAGAAATTAAACGCCTAATAACTCGGTCAGGACAGACTGCTTAGTTTTAAGTTCAGCTGCGTCAAAATGCTCGACGATCTGGCCGTGTTCCATGACATAAAAGCGGTCTGCCAAGGGGGCTGCAAAATGAAAGTTTTGTTCAACCATCACGATAGTGTAGCCCTTGGCCTTCAGCATTTTGATCATTCGACCCAGCGCCTGCACGATCACCGGTGCTAAACCTTCTGAGATTTCGTCTAGCAGTAAAAGATTTGCTCCGGTACGCAAAATACGTGCGACGGCCAGCATTTGTTGTTCGCCCCCTGAAAGTCGGGTGCCGGGCGAGTGTCGACGCTCGAGAAGGTTGGGAAACATTTCATAGATTTCAGACAGCGACATACCGCCGCCCAGCGCGCCGACCGGAGGCGGGAGCAGCAGATTTTCTTCGCAAGACAGGCTCGCAAATATGCCGCGCTCTTCGGGGCAGTAGCCCACGCCTAATTTCGCAATTTTGAACGTGGGAAGCTCAATGGTTTCGGTTCCATCGATACGTACCGAGCCGGTGCGCGAACCGGTTAGGCCCAAGATCGCGCGCAGCGTTGTGGTGCGACCCGCCCCGTTGCGCCCCAGTAACGTAACGACTTCGCCCTGATGGACGGTCAGGTCAACGCCATGCAGAATGTGCGACTCGCCGTACCAGGCATTTAAACCTTTGATTTCAAGTGCGACGGCGCTCATGCGTGGGCTCCTTGCAGTTCGCCTTCGGTCGTGCCCATGTAGGCTTCCATCACCGAGGGATCTTTTGATACGTGTGCGTAATCGCCTTCGGCTAGCACAGCACCACGCGCAAGCACTGTGATGGTGTCCGCGATCGAAGACACTACGTTCATGTTGTGCTCAACCATCAGAATTGTTCGGCCGACACTGACGCGTTTGATCAGTTGCGTGACGCGGTCGACGTCTTCGTGTCCCATGCCTTGCGTGGGCTCATCAAGCAGCATCAACTCAGGTTCCATGGCCAGGGTCGTAGCGATCTCAAGCGCACGTTTGCGGCCGTAGGGTAGGCTTGCCGTCAGTTCATTGGCAAAGCTGCCTAGGTCAACTTGTTCGAGCAAGGCTTGTGCGCGTTCGTTGAGTCGGTTGAGTTGGTTTTCGCTTTTCCAGAAATGAAACGAAATACCGGTTTGACGTTGCAACCCAATACGTACATTTTCAAGCACCGTGAGGTGTGGAAAAACGGCGGATATTTGAAACGAGCGAATGATGCCTCGACGTGCAATTTGGGCAGGACGGTCACCTGTAATATCGAGACCGTTGAACGTAATTTTGCCGCGCGTGGGGGGCAGAAATTTAGTCAGCAAGTTAAAACAGGTCGTTTTGCCCGCACCATTGGGGCCGATCAAGGCGTGAATTTGGCCGCGCTGCACGCTAAGCGATACGTCGTTAACGGCTACGAAGCCCTTGAATTCCTTGGTGAGATTGGTCGTCTCAAGGATGATGTCTTTCATGCGTATCTTTGCGAATTGAGTATTTTTGGAAGCGAGCGGGCATTATGACGCAAGTGCAGCAAAAACTAAATTCGGGTTTGTCATAGGTGGCTTAACCCTTAGCCCTGAGCGCTGACAGGCTAAATCTTTGTTTTGGGCCGGTATTCGCACAGATCTGCAATGCCGCACTGTGGGCATTTGGGGGTGCGTGCAACGCATATGTAGCGACCATGCAGGATCAGCCAGTGATGCACATTGAGCTTAAATTCCTCGGGTACGAACTTCTCGAGGCCTTTTTCGACGGCCACGACGTCTTTGCCAGGTGCAATTTTGGTACGATTCGCAACCCTGAAAATATGGGTGTCGACGGCGATAGTGGGATGACCGAAGGCCGTATTCAAGACGACGTTTGCGGTTTTACGACCGACTCCGGGTAAGGCTTCAAGCGCTTCGCGATTTTGTGGCACCTTGCCTGCGTGTTGCTCAAGCAAAATCGCACAGGTCGCGATTGCGTTTTTGGCCTTGGTTTTATAGAGGCCGATCGTTTTGATGTAATCGGCAAGCTTGGCCTCACCCAGGGCCAATAGGCCCTTTGGTGTACCGTGCTTGGTAAAGAACTTGCGCGTGGCCAGATTCACAGCCTTGTCGGTGGTTTGTGCCGACAGTAAAACCGCAATCAGTAATTGAAAATCACTTTTATATTCAAGTTCAGTGGTGGGGCTGGGGTTGGCGGCCCGCATCCTGCTAAAAATCTCGCGTCGTTTATCGGCGTTCATGAACTGGGTCTTCGTTTGTTAACGCGATTGAGGTGTCGGTGAATTTGCACGGCGTGCACGTGCGCGTGCCAGTGCTTGTGCGATGGCAGCTTGCTTATCTGAACTGGCCAGCGTCGTACCGTCTGGCATGAGGCAATCTGCTAAGGCAGGTTCTGTTTGCGCGTTCGGTTCGGCAGATTGTCTGAGCGATTCAGGCGCTTGCGCTAAGCGTTGCAGACGTTGCTCAAAACGGACGCGAGCAAGTGTGGCATCGTGCGTGGTCCACGGCCGTGTCGGACTGACCGGTACCATGGCAATGCAATCGACAGGGCAGGGTGCGACACATAAATCGCAGCCCGTGCATTGCTCGGGCAGTACGGTGTGCATCAACTTAGAGGCGCCCAAAATGGCATCGACCGGGCAAGCCTGAATGCAGAGCGTGCAACCAATGCAAAATTGTTCGTCGATGATGGCAACTTGTAGTGGTCGCTCTGTTCCACAGCTGGTATCGAGTTCAAGCACCGGCTTGTCTAACAGCGTGGCCAAGGCCTGGATGCCCGCTTGACCACCCGGAGGGCATCGATTGATTGCCGCACCTTCTAAGGCAATCGCCTTGGCATAGGGCTCGCAACCCTGATAGCCGCACTTAGTGCATTGGGTTTGCGGCAAAAGGGCGTTGATGCGTTCAACAAGCATGGTATCGAACTGAAAAATTCAGGCAACGCGCTGCGTTGCCTGAAGATGCTGGCTCTGGCAAAAACCTAGGATTTTCGAATGAACTCGGCAATTTGAGGGCAGATTGTCGTGCGCCAACGGCGTCCGGCAAAGATCCCATAATGTCCGCACTCAGGCGCGGTGTAATGCTGTTTACGGTTCGCCGGGATTTTTGAACACAAGTCTTGTGCCGCACGGGTTTGCCCTTCGCCCGAAATGTCATCAAGTTCACCCTCAATGGTAAACAGTGCGACCGAGCGGATATCGCTTGGGGTGACCAGTTGCCCGTCAATTTCCCACGTGCCGTTCGGCAAGGCAAACTCTTGAAAGACAGTCCGGATCGTGTCTAAATAAAACTCTTCCGACATATCGAGTACGGCGTTGTATTCATTGTAAAAGCGGCGATGAGCCTCAGCGTCTTCGTCATCGCCGCGCAGCAAGTCAAGATAAAAGTCGTAATGCGATTTGACGTGTCGATCCGGGTTCATCGAAAGAAAACCAGCGTGTTGCAAAAAGCCAGGGTATACGCGCCGCCCGGCGCCTGGGTACTGCGCTGGCACGGTGTGAATCAGTTTTTTCTCAAACCACTCAAACGGTTTGGTGGTGGCTAGGCGATTGACTTGCGTGGGAGAACAACGCGGATCAATGGGGCCGCCCATCATGGTCATGCTGCGTGGCAAACAGGGGTCTTTGTTGGTTGCCATCAAAGACACCGCAGCCAAAGCAGGAACTGTGGGCTGGCACACCGACATCAAATGCACGTTCGGCCCAAGATGGCGCAAAAACTGCTGCAGGTAGCGTACGTAGTCGTTTAAGCTAAAGCCGCCTTCTGAAAGCGGCACCATGCGGGCATCGATCCAGTCGGTGACGTAGATTTCGTGGTTCGGTAACAGCGCGCGGACTGTGTCGCGCAAGAGCGTTGCGTGATGGCCCGACATGGGCGCAACGAGCAAAATGGTTGGATCGGCCTTGCGCGCTTTGGCGGGCAGATCACGTTTAAAGTGCAGCAAACGACAGAAGGGCAGCGTATGCGCAACTTCTTGCTCGACCATCACCGGTTTGCCGTTGACTTCAGTGGTCGGAATGCCCCAGGCGGGTTTTTCGTAGGCTTTACCTAGGCGATAGATCAGCTCGTAACCTGCTGCGACTTGCCTAGCGAGTGGGGTGTAGGCAAACGGGCTGGCTGCGTGACTAAATAACTTGGAACTCAATTCACTAAAGTGAGTCAGCGGAGCCATCAGGGCGCGCTGCATTTCATGCATTTGATAGAGCATTGAGCGAATCCGGTTGTGAGCTTTAAGTACCGATTATCACCTGATCTAGCGCCTGTGACATCGATTTGACGGGAATTTGTGCTGCAACGCAACAAATTGTCGTGTAGGAGCCACGCGTTTATGTGTTTTTAGACAAGATCAGGTGTATTTGCTAAGTTTTTAAACCATAGCTTGTGTGTTGGGGCTGACTAGTCGGTTACCAGTAGTTTTCAACCGCAAGATTGCCGGCGATACCGCGCCGCCCTGCTGCAAAGCCGCGTTGGGCGAGTAAGGCCCGCATCTCTGTCACCATTGCCGGGTTACCACACAGCATCACGCGTGAGCGGCCTGGGTCGAGCACGAGGTCCGAGCGCTGTTCAAGTTGTCCGGAGGCGAGCAGCGTTGTGAGACGAGCGGGTTCTAGCTTTGTGGCGCTAAGTGAGGGCGACAAGTCTAGCGTCAGTGGCTCTTGCGTGGTGCTCGGTAGGTAAATGAGTTGCGTTTTATGCTGAGCCATCAACGCCAGAAGCTCGTTGCGGTAAGCCAGCTCGGAGGCATGACGAACCCCGTGCACTAGAACGATGCGTTTGAATCGTTTAAACGTTGCTGGATCGCGCAGCATCGACAGGTAGGCCGAAAGACCTGTGCCAGTCGCGAGTAGCCAGAGGTCTTCACCATCGCTAAACGATTCGAGTGTTAAAAAACCAAAGACGGTTTTGTTGATCCAGAGCGAGTCGCCCAGGCGCAGTCGAGCCATGGCAGGGCTGAATTTTCCGTCGGGCACGACGACTGAAAAAAACTCAAGTTCGTTTGCATTCTGGGCTGACACCATGGAGTAAGCGCGCCACTCGCTTGGGGTAAGCGGAGTAGTTGGATCAACCGCAAGGCCCAGGCGGGCGAACTGCCCGGGTAAAAACTGAAAGCCCGGGGGGCGTGTGATCGTGAGTGAAAAGAGTTTTTCGCTGAGCCAAACTGTTTTTTTAGTGACGATTTGCTCGGTATAACGAGCGGCTGCAACGCTTGCCTGAGGCTCAGTCATTGCGAGTGTCGCTGCAAGCGCTGTCCATGCACGCTTTAGCGCTCGAGAAGTTTGAGTTTGTCAGGGACGTCGAGCCAGTCGTCTGAGTCAGGCAAAGGGCCTTTGCTGCGACTAATGCTCGCAAATAGCGGCGTGAGTTCAGCATTTAATGCGATAAATTTCATTTGATCTTGAGGCACGTCTTCTTCGGCAAAAATGGCGTTAGCCGGGCATTCTGGGATGCAGACGGCGCAATCGATGCATTCATCCGGATCGATCACCAAGAAGTTTGGTCCTTCGCGAAAACAATCGACCGGACAGACATCGACACAGTCTGTGAACTTGCACTTGATACAGTTTTCGGTCACTACGTGCGTCATGTTATTTACCAAGAAGCGTTTAGATAAAAAACTATTTTACCCAAACCGCCCGGCTTGTGTCGGGATACCCGTTCTGCCCGCAGTGTCTGTGCTAAGGTTTTAGAAAGGCTGGGAAACGTATATGGTTATTAAATCGCTGCTTGATACCGATCTGTACAAATTCACCATGATGCAGGTGGTGTTGCATCATTTTCCGGCGGCGCAGGTTGAATATCGCTATAAGTGCCGCACACAGGGGGTGAATTTGCGCCCCTACCTTGACGAGATTCGTCAAGAAATCCGTGACTTATGCCAATTACGCTGTAGCACCGAAGAATTAGCCTAGCTGGGCAGTTTGCGTTTTATCAAGAGCGACTTCATTGATTTTTTGGGGCTGTTTCACCTG
>CAIYCP010000392.1 GCA_903924715.1 uncultured beta proteobacterium | reverse complement strand
ATTAAAGTGACGCGGGACGCGATAGAGGATCAGGGAAATCCCTGAAATCCTCTTAGTCCACAGCATTACGTTGAGGGTTTCATTGACGCAGTCGCCGCACTGCGGCAATATCCTAGTCTGCTGACATGACACTTTAAGGAAATCATCATGCGCCGTCCACTTCTTGCCGTCGTGCTTGCCGCGGCGCTGTTGCTGCCAACCTTAGGCAGTGCAAAAACCTTCAAATGGACCAGTCAGGGCGATATCTTGACGCTTGATCCGCATTCGCAAAATGAAGGCCTGAACATTGTGGCCAATTTGTGGGTGTATGACGGTCTGCTTCGGTACAACGAAAAATTTGAAATCACTCCCGCCCTGGCGACTTCGTGGGAGCAGGTTACCCCGACCTTATGGCGTTTTAAATTGCGCGAAGGTGTGAAGTTTCATGATGGGTCACCCTTCACCGCTGATGATGTGGTGTTCTCGATCAATCGCGCATTGGCACCCTCATCGCAGTTTAAATCTTATGCTGCGGGGATTTCCAAGGTGACGGCGATTGATCCTTTGACCGTTGAGATCGCGACCGAAGGCGGTCCGAACCCCGTGTTATTGCGCCAGTTGCCGACGCTTGCCATCATGAGCAAAGCTTGGTCTGAAAAAAATAACGTGATGACGCCGCAAGACTTCAATAAAAAGGAAGAAAGTTTCGCAGCGCGCAATGCAATGGGCACGGGTCCATATATGCTGAAGTCGCGCGAAGTCGATATCAAGACCGTCTACGTTGAAAATACAAACTGGTGGGGCAAACCGACTAAAAAAGGCAATGTCAGTGAAATCGTCTACACGCCGATTAAACAAAACGCCACACGTACTGCTGCCCTGCTGTCGGGTGAGGTTGATTTTGTTTTAGATCCTGCAGTGCAAGATCTAGACCGCCTGCGCCAGCAAGTCAAAGTACTCGATGGTAACGAGCAGCGCACCATTTATATTGCGATGGATGTTGCGAGCCCCGAGTTGAAGTACAGCAATATCAAAGGTAAAAATCCTTTTGCCGATGTGCGTGTGCGCGAGGCGCTTTATCTGTCGATTGATATCGAAACGATTAAAAAGGCAGTGATGCGCGGGCTGTCGTTACCGACGGGCACCATGATTGCGCCTCAGGTGAACGGTTGGACACCTGAGTTGGGTAAGCGAGTGCCTTATGACCTGAATAAAGCGAAAGCGTTATTGAAAGAAGCTGGTTATGAGAACAATCTTGAATTTACGCTTGACTGCCCAAATAACCGTTATATCAACGACGAGGCTATTTGCCAGGCGGTGGTTGCCATGTGGGCTAAGGCAGGGATGAAAGCTAGGCTTAATGCGATGCCGCGTGCGACGTTTTTCCCGAAAGTTGGCAGCAATGACACCAGCATTTATTTGTTTGGTTGGGGTGTACCAACCTTTGATGCCTTCTATTCGCTTGAGGCGTTGATCCATAGCAAAGGCGCCGGTGCTTTCGGTTCGTTTAACTATGGTAATTATTCAAATCCAAAGGTCGACAAACTGATTGATACTATTCAAACTGAAATCGATGCGACAAAGCGTACCGCCATGATTCATGAGGCTTTAGGCATTGTGAAAAGTGACTTTGGAATGATCCCTTTGCATGATCAGATTATCCCGTGGGCGATGAAGAAGAACGTCAATGCGATCCATCGGGCCGATAATCGCCCCGTCGTTGATTGGATCACAATCGACTAAACAACGAACGTCTGAATATGATCACGGCACCTTCGTGGTGCCGTGATGTTTTTTTGAGAATACATGTTTGCTTTTATTGTGCGTCGCTTGATTCAGGCTGTGGGCGTCATGCTCGCTGTGGCGCTACTGGCGTTCATTTTGTTTCAGTATGTGGGTGATCCCGTGACCATTATGCTGGGACAAGAGGCCACGCCGGCAGAGCGCGATCGGTTGCGCGAACAACTCGGGCTCGGTGATCCTGTGTTTGTGCAGTTTTATCATTTTGTCGTGAATGCAGTGCAGGGCGATTTTGGTTTGTCCTTGCGTCAAGGGCAAAAGGTTTCAACGCTTTTGCGTGAACGCTTGCCCGCGACTCTCGAACTGTCTATTGCAGCAGCGTTGATTGCAGTCGT
>CAIYCP010000391.1 GCA_903924715.1 uncultured beta proteobacterium | reverse complement strand
TTTTTAATGCTACTGCTGTTAGTCGCAGTCTGTAGCTGGTGGGTCGTATTAATCAGCGAAAGTCGCCGCCTGGCTCAAGAAGAATCCAACGCCCAAAGTCGTTTGTTACAACGCGAAGTGGAGGTGCTCAGACGTACTGATGCAGCACTTCAGTTGGCCAAAGAACAGGCCGAACAAGCTAATCGCGCCAAGAGCCGCTACGTTGCCGGCATGACTCACGAATTGCGAACACCTCTAAACAGTATTCTTGGGTACTCGCATATTTTGCTTAAAGACAACACACTTGAGCGTACGCAACGCGAGGCGCTTGAAACAGTCAAACGCAGTGGCTCACATATGGCGGGGCTCATTGATGACTTACTGGATTTGGCGCACATCGAATCAGGCCGACTGCGGCTTGAAACCACTGCGATCCCGCTGCCTCAACTGCTCGACGAGCTCGTGCGCATGGTACGACCTCAGGTGCAAGCGCGCGGCCTTGAATTTGTATATCAACTGAACGGCGAACTCCCCGCCTGGGTCAAAGGTGACGCAAAACGGCTCACTCAGATCTTAATCAATTTGCTAGGCAACGCGATCAAATTTACAGACAAAGGCTGCGTGACGTTGCGTGTGGATGCACGGACTCAAGTCTTGCAATTTCATGTCGAAGATACTGGAGTCGGCATTGCGCCTCAAGACCAACAGCGTATTTTCTTGCCTTTCGAGCGTGGCGGTGCCGCGCGCCTACGTGGCGAACCTGGTACGGGCCTTGGCCTCACGATCACTGGTTTATTGACCTCGATGATGGGCGGCGACTTATCAATGACGAGTAAACAACATTCAGGCAGCATTTTCACCGTCAAACTCTATATGCCACACGCTGCGTATCCCGGCCCTAAAATGCAGGCGGTGGGTGCGGTGTCTGGCTATATAGGCAAGCGCCTGACACTTTTAGCCGTTGATGATCAGGCCGACCAACGACAAATGCTCGCCGCACTTCTAAGCCCGTTGGGGTTCAACATGCGCGAGGCGGCGAGCGGTAGCGAGTGCCTTGAAAGTTTGAGCGATCTGCAACCGGATGCCATTTTGCTGGATATTTCGATGGACGAGATGGACGGCTGGGAGACCGCAAAAGCGATTCGTACGCGTGGCTACACAAATATCCCGATCATCATGGTATCGGCCAATCTCTTTGATAATCACGCCGACAAACTTGCGCTGGCTAACTGCCAGGCGTTTGTGAGCAAGCCTGTGCTCGAGTCTGAACTCATCGGGGTACTGGGGCGCTATCTGGGTATCGAATGGATCTCAGCCGAACTCAACGGCATCGACTTGCCGGCAAAATTTGGCACAGAAGTTGCTTTGACTGAAGAAAGCATTCCAGAGGTCCTTCGAGAAAAAATGGTGCAACTTCTTAAAACCGGTCATGTGCAAGGGTTGCTCAACCTGTTGGACAGCCACGCGCAACACGAACCTTCTCATCTGTCCTTAACGCAAATCTTACGTGCAATGGTCTTGCGCTTTGACTTCGAGTCCTTACTCAAACTGACCAAACAGCCGCACGATGAATGACGCCTCAACACCGATGCGCCCGATTGTATTGCTCGTCGACGACGTACCGAGCAGCTTGGGGCCGATGTACCAAGCTCTTGAGGCTGCAGGTTACAACGTGGTGGTTGCACTCAGCGGCGAGGCCGCGCTTGAGCGCCTCGAGATGGTCTTAGTGGACGCAGTATTACTTGACGCGGTGATGCCCGGTTTGTCAGGTTTTGAAACCTGCAGGCGCATCAAAACAAATCCAGCCTTCAGTCACCTACCTGTGATTTTCATGACTGGCCTATCCGAAACCGACGCTCTAATTAGTGGCTTTGATAGTGGTGGGGTGGATTATGTTGTCAAGCCAGTCAAAGCCGAAGAGGTACTCGCAAGACTGCAAGTTCATATTCGTAACGCACGGGTGGCGCGCCTCGCACGTGAGGCTGTCGACGTTGCCGGTTTCGGCGTGGTCCTGATTGACTCTCAGGGACGTGTCGCTTGGCACTCACCGCGCGCCCGGCTCTGGCTAAAAGGCGATCTCTCAACGCTGGATTTGTCGGCCTTGCTTCAAACCAGCAGCGAACGACTATCCATCACGGGTTATCCAGAAATTTCTGTACGCAATCTTGGCCAGGTTGGATTGGGTGAAACCATGCTTTTGCTCGCCCAGACCAGTACCATAGGCGGTGATTCGGCACGTCTTCAGCAAGCCGCACTCACTCAACGCGAAAGCGAAGTCTTATCGTGGCTTGCAAAAGGAAAAACCAACCGCGACATCGCTGAGATACTTGGCATGAGTCCGCGCACCGTCAACAAACACCTTGAGCATATCTTTAGCAAGCTGGGTGTTGAAACGCGCTCGGCAGCCGCCGCGATTGGTGCGCGCTTTAGCCCTGAATAATCGCGCTGCAAGGTTGATGCAAGCGTAGGCTCTGGCGGTAATCGTCCCTGAAAAACCCACGTTTCGCGATGCCTGGAAAAAAGGTCAGCGCTGCATTATTCCGGCGCTGTCCCGTTTTTACCTCTGTTGTTGCAGTTGCTTTTACGTCTTTCATCATACTGCCAGAAACGTCTGAGGAGCGTAGCGGATCAGACGTTTCTGGCAGTGAATCACCATGTTTTTCAAGAATCATCGCGCCGCCGCCGCTCGCGGTTTGATACACCGCGTCTGGAGTTTGGTTGGCAGGCAACAACCATTGATCCATTTTGATGAAATTTCTACAGTTTGCTTACCGGTACGGAATCGAACTTGCAGTCGAGATTGACGAATAACATCTAACAGTGTGCGATTTTCATCACTTAAAACTTGGAACAACGAGCTCAACGTCGTAATGCGTTTGTAAGTTGATCCAACTTTGTGCGTCGGTACCGAAAAATGCAGCCAATCGTAAGGCGGTATCAACAGTAATACCCCTTAAGCCTTTGACAATTTCATTAATTCTGCGAGGCGCCACCACGATCGCTCGTGCTAAAGCGGCTTGACTCAAGCCCAAGGGTTTGAGCCAATCTTCAAGCAAAATGATGCCGGGGTGCGAGAGGAGTACCTTACGTGCCATACCAAGCCTTATTACTGATAATCGATAATCGCAACGTGTTCGGCATGTTATTCATTCCAGTAAAACATATCCGCCAGAGTGCTAATTGCTTCAGGGCCGCGCTGTGCGAAAAACATCTAATTGCGCGTGATTCTCATCGCTTAAAACTTGAGACAATGAGCGCATTGAGGTGAACCAAATCCTAGGGTCTGATGGCTTAGACGCGAAAGAATCTATTGAGCTATGGATTAAAGTGGCTCGTGACGTGAGGCAAGACATTCCTAAACCAAGTTCAATCTTAGCGCTTCAAAAGAAAAATGAGTTTGAAGGCTGGCTCTGGACCATTGTTGAGATTAGGCCCGCCTTGCTCTCTAGTCGTGTGTACTCAGGCTAATCCGTGCACCCACGGCTCGGGCAAGTTTCACCATTGACTTGATCGTGAGGTTTACATCCCCGCGAAACAGCTTGGACATATAAGCCCGACTGACACCAAGTTCTTTTGCAAACTCGGCAGCTGTCATATTGAGATCACGGCGACACCTCTCTAACTCGATTGCAAAGTCGAGTTTGATTTTTTCGACCCAATAAAAATCATCGTTCTTTGCGCTCTCGACAAAAGAGCTCAGATTTTTACTTAGCTTAATAGCTTTTCTGATTTCGATCACCAAGACGGTCTTGATCTTGAGCTGCTCAGCATCAGCTAAACCAAGGTCAGCATATACGTTGCCAGAACTAGAATGCACTTCAACGCCGTCAATAATTCGGAGTTTCATTTGCGCGACTACTTCGCGTAGACGTCAATAAATAATTTAGCCAACAAACTCAAAACGGCGAGAAGTGTAGTGAGATACGCAGATAACAGCCAGAAAAACTTTTTATCGACGTACTTTTGCATTTCAGTTTGGACAGTTTCGATTTTATTTCGTAGCTTCTCGTGATCAGCGGCCATCTCTTTGCGAAGCTCGGTTTGTCCGTGAGCCATTTCTTGACGCAGATCAGAGAACCCCTTCCCCATTTCGACCCGCAAATCAGCCACGGCCTGGGTAAGCTGCGCCATCGATCGATCAAGGCGCTCGACCATTTTGGTGTTTTGTTCGACTACTAATTCAAGTGTAAGCACGCGTTTTTCCATCACAAAATATTAACCATTATTGTGAGGCATTTCTATTCGAAAAAGTACGCGTAAGTCGTATCTTTGGTAACTGAATTGTTAGCGATTGCAACAGTTCGACAGAGGTCAAGTACAACTTTGAAAGTGATCAGCAGCTACGCCGCCTACGTAGGCGTGTTTGAGAAACAGATCTTGATATCGATGATCTAAGCTCTTTTGCGAAAACTGTGAAAGCCCAAAAACGCTAGGTTTTATTTCCGTTTGCCTCTGGCACATTAACGTAGCCAAAGGGGCAATGTCGACAGCGGCTACCACAGCAGAACCCGCGCTTTAAGTGGGCTTGGCTTGTCAGCACTTGGTAGCCCGACTCGGGGTCAATGTACGTATCTTGGCCCTTTTCACAGGCGCGACGATGAAGTTCTTCGATACTTGGCATTGGCAATATTTGATCTTAGTCGCGGGGATTTAATCTTGGTCGCTGGGTGCAAAAAGCTGAACAATACGTGCGTGCTCTGCTTCGATATATTAGCCGCTTTCATACCCCCTACCCGGCTCAATAAATAGCAGTTATATTGCCTGAAGCTAGCCAATCACAGACGCCAGTACGACAACGAATCGATAGAGACACGCAAAAATGATGATCACGCCGTTATTACAAGACAAAACAATTATCGTGACCGGAGCTTCAACCGGTATCGGGCAAGCTTTTGCCTTCGCTTGTGCTGAGCAAGGCGCAAACGTAGTGGTGGCCGACATGAACGGCGGCGATGAAACTGTCGAGTCGATTCAGCAAAAAGGTGGTCAAGCAACTTTTGTTCAGACGGATGTGGCTAACGAGGCCTCGGTGCATGCCATGGCGGCGCATGCGCTGAAAACCTATGGTCGCATCGATGGCCTTGTCAACAATGCAGCCTATTTTCGTGAGGTCAAACTCACGCCTTTTGAAGACATCGAATCTGAGATTTGGGATCGCACCTTTGACGTCAATGTCAAAGGTGTGTGGCACTGTTGCAAAGCTGTGATGCCGACCATGCGCGCCCAACAGTCTGGTGCGATTGTGAATATCGCCTCGGTGGTCGCCGTGGCGGGCCAACCCGGCTATTTGCATTACGTGGCGACCAAAGGTGCGGTGCTTGCCATGACTAAGGCGTTAGCGAAAGAATGCGGCAATATTAATGTGCGCGTCAACGTCATTGCACCTGGCTTTGTGATTACGGATGCGACTAAAAATCGTCCGGTTGAATGGCAACAAAGCTTCTTAAAGGCGCGCGCACTGTCGCGCGAGCAACGCCCGCAAGATTTAGTCGGGACAGCGGTGTATTTGCTGTCTGACATGGCGGGTTTTGTGTCAGGGCAAACCATCGTGGTAGATGGCGGCAGTGTGATGTATTGACTTCGTTCTGCGCTGCACGTTGGATGCTGAAGAAAATAACGATGCCATACAAAGCGTTAACAATGGCAAATAATTCTTAATCGTCATAATGATCGCCTTCGATATTTTTTTATCTTACATTTTCTTGTAGCACAAGTCTAAACGACCTAAGCTGACCACCTCTGTCAATCTGGCTTTGCTCCTGACATTTTGACAATCTCGGCCCACTTCGGAATCAGCACGTTCAGTTGCTGCTGTAACGCATCAGGCGTGCTGGCCACAATCTCGTAGCCTTGCCCCTCAAGCTGAGCTCTGACAGAGGGCTCGCGTAACGCGCTCGTCACGCTTTTATGTAATTTTTGAATAATATCGGGGGTAGTGCCTGCCGGTGCAAAAAGGCCCTGCCATGAGTTGACCTCGTAACCTGGCACGCCAGCTTCAGCAATCGTTGGGATAGAAGGTACCGCAGTTGAACGACTCGCCGAACTCATACCAAGTGCCACTAGTCGTCCTGACTTAATGTGCTGTAGCGCTGCGGGCAGCGTCACCATCAGCGCATCAACGTGACCTGCCAGCAGATCAGCAACAGCGGGCCCGCCACCCTTATAAGGAACATGAGTCAATTTGATTTTTGCCTCAGTTTCAAGCAAGGTACCGGCCAGATGGCCTGGACTGCCATTGCCCGCATTCGCAAGGCTTAGCGCCCCAGACAAGCGGCGGGCAGCGTCTAAAAATTCTTTCAAGCTTTTAACCGATAGCTTAGGGCCGACTACCAACACTTGAGGCGAAGTAATCGCCAAGGTCACCGGTGCGTATTGATTCATTTGAAAAGGTACGACCGGGTACAGTGCTGGGTTGATCAGCATGGCGTCCCACCCCATCAAGAGGGTATAGCCATCAGGCTTGGCACGAGCAACCTGACCAAAGGCGATGTTACCCCCGCCGCCAGCAATATTCTCAACGATGATTGATTGCCCAAGATCTAGGGCAAGCGGTTTAGCCAGCGTGCGCGTCAGCATATCGATACTGCCACCGGGTGCAACCGGCACGACAATATGAATGGCCTTGGCGGGCCAGTCGGCTTGCGCACGACCCACTTGAGGTAGGGCCAACGCCACTGCCATCGTCGATGCTTGTTTTAGAAATATTCTACGTTTCATCTTTACTCCAAATCATGACTTGGCCGACAGACGCGACTCTTAGCCCCCAACATTACTCTACTTAAGGAGGCTAGGAGAACAATTGATTAATTGATTACTTATCGAAAAATCCTATAACGACCGCTCAAGCCACGCCAAATATAGTGACCGCCGTAGTGTTTTTAGCAAAACAAAGTCAGCTTAGCGCTAGTATGAATTCGATTCAAACTTTATACTGCGCCGCACGAATTAGCCATTTTTTTCATGATTGAAGATCCCAAAAACCAATACCTTTTCCCCTGTCGCTTACTACGCTTACTCGCTGTCTTGATGACTGTGGCGATCTTTTTTCAAGCGCTTGGCTGCCTAGTTGCCTATCTACTAATGTTGGATTCGCAGGCGGCGGGGATGATGGCGCATCTGCTGATGCAGCAGCTGTCGTATTACTTGTTGGGGTGCACCTTTGTCATCTTGAGCCTCGCCAACATCTTGATTAAGCGTGGGGTCTCTCAACTTAAGGCTATTCGCTTGCCATCGCTGATATTGACGATTTCTATTGCGATTGTTAGCTTTTTGCTAATACCTCGTATGGATTATTTGAGAGACACCGCGCTAGAAGCTGGCATGCCAGTCATGCTCTCGCCTTTTGCAAACTACTTTGTCACGTTAAATAGCATCGCATTCTTATTGCTCTGCGCACAGATTGTCTCGGGCACTCTAATCGCATTGCGCCTGAGCGGTACCGAAGCAACCTAGGTAAGTTTAGACCACCTCTCATGCGGTTCCTAGAACCGCATGATCTCACCAAAAAGACTGAAAAACATCAGGCTTCGCCTGCCAGTCAGGTTGGTCGAGGTTCGCTATTGTCGGCAGCAATATCCTCTTGATAGGTCTCGGGACCGCAATACACTGCGAAGGCTGTGAGAAGCGACAAAATAACCACGTAAACCGCGACTGGCCACCAGGCGCCACTCGCCCACGCAACCAGTGCCGTAGCGATAAAGGGTGCCGGCCCACCCGCCAATACCGACCCTAGTTCGCGAGTAAAAGCAAAACCGGCGAAGCGCCTTTGCGGAGGAAAAAGCTCGGCAAAATAAGCCGCCTGCGGGCCAAACATTGCGGCCGTCACCCACGCTCTGGCTAAGATGAACGCCAAGGCGATCCAGAGCCACTCTTTAGTACCCACCATCCAGAAGAAAGGAAAGGCGAGCGCAACACCGGAAAGCGCTCCGAACATGTATACCGGTTTTCTGCCGATCTTATCCGACAAGGCAGCGAAACCGAGTATGGTGAAAAGTTCGATCACAAAGGCAAGCATCAAAGCACTTAGCGCCTCTTGGCGCGGCACACCAAGGGTATTGATCACGTAACTGAGACCGAACACTGGAAACAGATAACCTAAACCGTTCTCAGCAAGGCGCGAGCCGAGCACCACCATAAAGTTTCGTGGATGCATCCGTAATGCAGCGGTAGCCGGATTGCGTTCAACCTTACCGCGCTTAAGCACAGCCTCGGTGAAGACCGGAGTTTCGGTCACTCGCAGGCGCACATATATCCCGACTCCGACCAGAAGAATACTGGCTAAAAACGGAACCCTCCAACCCCAGGCTAATTGTTCTGCGCGCGGCAACAGGCTGACAAGCGCAAAGGCGCCTGCCGCTAAAAGATTTCCGACTGACACACCTAGGGGAGCAAAGCCACCCCAAAATCCGCGCCTGTTCGCGGGCGCGTTTTCGACAAGAAAAATCACCGCGCCGCCATATTCAGCACCTGCGCCTAAGCCCTGTAACACTCGAAGTGACACGAGCATTACCGGAGCCCAATAACCTGCTGTCTCATAGGTGGGCAATAAACCGATCGCCGTTGTGCCAATGCCAATCATTAACAAGGTGATCACTAGCACCGGCTTACGTCCGTAGCGATCTCCCATTATGCCGAAAATAATTCCACCCAAAGGCCGTACAACAAAGCCAACACCAAAGGTTAGAAACGCGAGTAAGGTGCCAACTAAAGGATCGCTCTTAGGAAAAAACAGATCTCCAAACACCAACGCCGCGGCTGTGCCGTATAAAAAGAAGTCGTACCACTCGAGAGCTGACCCTACGCTTGCTGTAAGAATTACGCGTAATGCAGGTGTTTTACCAGCACCGTTTGAGGTGGATGTCGTCATTGAATACTCCATTTTTTATTAATTAGTTTTGCTGAGTTTTTTCAATACCAAACCATACTAAGCTTAAAAACAATGAGGGGTGATGGGGTTTTCCTATAGAGGGAAGTCTTGATGAGGTATTAAGCGTAAGAGGCTTCTGACTACTTGCCGTAAATCTTTCCAAACAAGATGAGGCTTTTACCATTCCATCGGCTGAGTTGCTGCCGTTCAATTGGAAAAAAATCGTCTGAGGCAGTTTCAATGTTAACTCCCGGCAGCAACATCGGCAGCCGTAAGTCTTTGAGGTCGGCCGCTTGTTTCATCACATTTTTACGCGTCAAATCGTTACCGCATTTTTTTAGTACTTCAACCAATGTCTGCGCCTGGTTATAACCAAAAACCGTAAAAATATCTTTTACATCCCCCTGGGGATAATATTTTTGCATGAAGTCGCGCCAGTCTTTAAATTCTTTTGTATCTGCCCACTGAGGATCTGTAGGATCCTTTTCGTACTGAGCGGTGAGAATACCAATTCCATTTTCAGCACCTGCAGGTATAAATACTGCGCCTGCTGAGGCTGAAACTGCGTTTAAATAATGCACTGGTTTCCAGCCAAGCTCGGCTACCTTTTTGATTGCCTGTGCCGCAAACTTTGGGGTCGTGATATTTAAAAAAGTATCGGCACCTGAGGCTTTAAGATTAATCAACTGGCTATCAATGGTCGGGTCTGCAACTTCATAGCTCGTCTTAGCGATAATCATCGATTTAGCTTTGTCGCCAAGCGTATCTTCAAACCCCTTTAAATAGTCCTTACCGTAGTCATCATTTTGATACAGCACTGCAACCTTGGCGTTCGGATTCGTTTCTAACAGATGCGTTGCATAAATAGAGGCTTCGGCTTGATAGTTTGGTTGCCAACCCATCGTCCAAGGAAAGTTTTTTTGGTCTCCAAATTTAGTGGCTCCGGTCGCGACAAACAGTTGCGGTACCGCTTTGCTGTTTAGATACTTGTGGACTGCCGAGTTTTGCGCGGTTCCAAGGCTCGCAAAAACAAACAACACCTTATCCTGCTCGACTAATTTTCTTGTCTGTTCGAGACTTTTGGGTGGCTGATAACCGTCATCGTAAGAAATAAACTTGATCTTACGTCCGTTGATGCCACCCTCGGCATTGATTTTTTCGAAATAAGCGTTTATCGATTTACCAATCGAGCCATAAGCTGATGCCGGACCAGAATATGCCATCACATTTCCGATGATAATTTCAGTATCCGTAGCACCGACGTCATACTGCTTTTGACCTTGCGCCTGAGACACCCCAAAGCACAGCTGCGCAACAAACAATAAACCAGACAGCAACGGTATCGTTTTATTCATTTTTAATTCTCCTATTGGGTAGGTACAAATTGCGCACGCAAACGCCTTCAAAGCACTGTGCCAGACACCTCGTCAATCAAATGCATATTTGTCAGATCCGCAACCAGGGTGATAGCTTGCCCAGCTTGGGCACCCGCAAGAGGGTTCACTCTGCCGCACACTTCAACACCTTGAAGCAGAAAATAAACCATGGTCTCCATCCCCATAGGCTCTGTGACCTCTAGCACGACTTCAAAGTTATGGTGCCCAGGCTCACGGTGCGGCCGTTGCTCCATGATATGTTCAGGACGTAGCCCAAACAGTAAAGATGTACTGCTCAAATAGTCGCGATAGCGCATTGCCTTCTCTTGCGGAACCGGAAAGACAATTTGATCGTTTAGCCGAACCATCAACTGACCCGAGCTGTCTTCAAGCCTACAAGGTATAAAGTTCATTGAAGGCGAACCAATAAAACCCGCTACAAATTTAGTCGCTGGAAAATGATAAAGCTCTTGTGGGGTACCGACTTGCTCAATGCGCCCAGCATTCATGACAACGACTCTATCGGCCAACGTCATCGCCTCGACCTGATCATGCGTGACATACACCGTCGTGGTCTTGACTTTTTGATGCACGCGTTTAATCTCGGTGCGCATCTGCACCCTTAGCTTGGCATCTAGATTCGATAAGGGTTCATCAAATAAAAATACTTTGGGGTCTCTGACAATGGCTCGGCCCATGGCAACTCGTTGACGCTGTCCGCCAGAAAGTTGTTTAGGTTTACGCTGCAAGAGTTCTGTAATATCCAGAATCTTAGCTGCCGCGTTGACTCGCTCTGTTATCTGAGGCTTGGGTACTTTTTTTAGACGCAAGCCAAAGGACATATTCTCAAAGACTGTCATATGAGGATACAGCGCATAGTTTTGAAAAACCATCGCAATGTCTCGGTCTTTGGGCGGCACATCATTCACCACGTGATCGCCGATCAGGATATCGCCACTCGTAATGTCTTCTAACCCGGCGATCATTCGAAGGGTTGTACTTTTGCCGCAGCCTGAGGGACCAACCAACACTAAAAACTCTTTGTCGGCAATCTCTAGATCAATACCGCGAACTGCCGGCGTGTCGTCATAGTTTTTAACGAG
>CAIYCP010000390.1 GCA_903924715.1 uncultured beta proteobacterium | reverse complement strand
TTCATACTACGACGACCTCATGCTTTTGCGTAGTGGCACGATCGATCAAGACGCGTATTTGCATACGTTGGGCAAACAAATTAGCGGCGTGCATGCGACCCCGGGGCGTCATAAACAGTCAGTCGCCGAAAGCTCATTCGACGCGTGGTCTAGATACTACAAGCAAGACGAAAATTCACCCAATGCCGTAGTAAGTTACTACACGAAGGGCGCGCTCATTGCCCTCGGTCTTGATCTGACGATTCGTAGCGCAACCGACCATCGCCATAGTCTTGATGACGTGATGCGGCTTTTGTGGGAGCTTTACGGTCGCGACTTTTATCAAGGTGTCGAGCGCGGGCTCAAAGAAAAAGCCTTTGCCCGTTTAGTGCTCGACGCCACAGGCGTCGATGTCTCAGAACAACTCAAAAGATGGGCCTATGGACGCGAAGATGTGCCGCTGCGCTCACTGTTTGAACAACACAGCATCGAAATGCGCTGGAACACGACCAGCGAGCTACCAACACTGGATGTACGAACGCGCAAGCAAGGCGAGCAGCTTGTGCTCGCGACCGTCATCGAACATGGTGCCGCACATCAGGGCGGGCTCTCTGCGCACGATATCTTGGTCGCAATTAACGGTGTGCGCATTGATTCGGCTAACAACACGCTGGATAGCGTATTGGCTCGCCATCGTTCAGGCGAGCGTGTAGCCATACACGTTTTCAGACGTGACGAACTGCGCGAATTTTCGGTTAAGCTCGCCGCGCCTGCGCAAACACAATGTCTGTTGCAACCGATGGTTTCGCGGTGATGACAAGACCCGACACTGACGACTACGCCACTTTATTCACGAAAGGTGTGGCTCTCTTGGATGTGCGTGCGCCCATCGAGTTTTCCCAAGGATCGTTTCCGGGCGCAGTGAACCTACCACTGATGACCGATGACGAGCGCCACCAAGTTGGCCTGCGCTATAAACAAGTGGATCAAGATGCTGCCATCGAGCTTGGCCATGCCTTGGTGTCAGGCGACGTCAAGGCCGCAAGAGTCGCTGAGTGGAAAGCCTTCGCCCAAACGCATCCTAATGGTTACCTGTACTGCTTTCGCGGCGGATTACGTTCGCGAATTTCACAACAATGGCTTGCCGAGGCCGGCATCGTCTACCCCCGTATCGTGGGGGGCTACAAAGCCATGCGAACCTTCTTGCTCGAGTCCTTAAGTACTCATATCGCCACCTCCGAGTTCGTGCTGGTATCGGGGCTAACAGGTTCAGGAAAAACCGAAGTCGTGCACGCGTTGACATCAACAATCGATCTCGAAAAGCTTGCCCATCATCGCGGTTCAAGCTTTGGTAAACACGCTACCGATCAACCCGTACAAATCGATTTTGATAATCGCCTGGCGATCGCTTTTTTACGTCTATATGGTTTGGGCAAATCACGCATCGCACTTGAAGACGAGTCGCGCATGATAGGCCGTTGTGCACTACCCATTGCTTTGCGCGACAAAATGCAAACAAGTCAGGTCGTATGGCTAGAAGAGCCTCATGAAGTACGCGTAGAACGAATCTTGCAGGACTACGTCAAAGATCTGGGCGCGCAATTCTTGGCCAAACTTGGCGCGGATGACGGCTTCGAAGCTTTCTCGACACGACTACTTGAAAGCCTACAAAACTTATTCAAACGTTTAGGTGGTGAACGACATGCACGCCTAGCCTCAATCATGCAAGCCGCGCTAAACGAACAGAAGAACCAGGGCACACTCGATTTGCATCGCGAATGGATTCGACCATTACTAATCGAATATTATGATCCGATGTACGAACATCAACGGCTCAGCAAACAGGCCCGCGTGATTTTTTCTGGCGACCGTGCTGCCGTCACTGACTATTTATTACATCAAGGGTATTAAGAGCCATATGAATAGCGTGACCCCAATACCCGTGATCAGCGAAAAGCAGCGTATCGAGCACAATAAACTATCGAAGCGCATCATGCGAGAAACAGGTCGCGCAATTGGTGACTACAACATGATTGAAGCGGGCGATCGCGTCATGGTGTGTTTGTCTGGTGGAAAAGACTCGTACACGATGCTCGATGTGCTCCTCACACTACGGACGCGAGCCCCGATTGACTTTGAAATTATCGCGGTCAATCTCGATCAAAAACAACCTGGCTTTCCGGAAGAGGTTTTGCCAAACTATTTGCGCACTCGCGATATCCCGTTTCATATTGAAAACCAAGACACCTATTCAATCGTTAAGCGCCTCATCCCAGAAGGCAAAACAACCTGCTCACTTTGCTCGCGACTGCGTCGCGGGATTTTATATCGGGTTGCTACTGAACTAGGCGCGACAAAAATTGCCCTCGGCCACCACCGTGACGACATCTTAGGTACCTTCTTTTTAAATCTGTTTTATGGTGGCAAGCTCAAAGCCATGCCGCCCAAGCTCGTGTCTGATGACGGTAAACACACCGTGATTCGGCCCTTAGCCTATATCCAAGAAACCGATTTGATTGCCTACGCAGATTGGAAACAATTTCCAATTATTCCCTGCAACCTATGCGGCTCACAAGAAAATCTGAAACGCAAAGAGGTTGGACGCATGCTCGCCGAATGGGATAAAAAACATCCGTCTCGCGCCTGGAGTATTTATAATGCA
>CAIYCP010000389.1 GCA_903924715.1 uncultured beta proteobacterium | reverse complement strand
GACATCATTATCTCGGGCTCAAGCTTTGCAGCGAAAAACTTTTCGCGCATTGGTGTCACCTATTACCCCTATACCTTTCGCGGCGTAGATCATCTACTGGCCTACACCAAGAGTGACATCTATAAAGAATTGAACGCCGGCTACGCCAAGAGTAGCGGAAATGAAATTGTCGCCACGACCTATTACGGCGTACGACACACCACGACAAACCGTGCGTTTAAAACCTGCGAAGAGATGAAGGGCCTGAAGATTCGCGTGCCAGACGTGCCCGCTTATCTCGCAATGCCTCGCGCTTGCGGCGCCAACACCTCACCGATTGCCTTTGCCGAGGTCTACCTCGCCCTGCAAAACGGAACCGTTGAAGCACAAGAAAACCCCTTGCCTACGATCGAAGCTAAAAAGTTCTACGAGGTACAAAAAAATATTGTTCTGACAGGCCATATCGTAGACCACCTCAACACCATCGTTGCCGGGGGAGTCTGGAAAAAGCTGAACGACGCCGACAAAGCAATGTTTGCTGAAGTGATGCAAGAGGCGGCTGCGAAATCCTCGCGCATCATTGCCGACCGCGAAAAAGAACTTGTCGGCATCTTTAAAGCCAAAGGCATCAATGTGATCGAAGTTGACACAGACGCGTTTAGAAAAATCGTTGTGCAGAAAGTCCCCTTCGAGCAGTACGGCTATCAAAAAGCCGACTGGGATCGCATTCAGGCACTCAAATAAAAGAATGGCCACCACGTCTCACACTCCCGCGGCGCAGCCAACGAGCGCCTCGTCTGCACACAAAGTGCCCACGGCTTCGTCTGCGGACGAGATCGTGGCGAGCTTTGCAGAGGCCGATCATCAAACCGTTTCGCTCAAAGGCTATGCATTTGAAGACTGGCTGAGCCTCGTCTTTTTTTGGCTCATGACCATCCTTGTCTGTGTTCAATTTATTACTCGATATATTTTGAACGACTCAGTCTCTTGGACAGAAGAACTTGCCGTCTATTGCCTCATCGTCGTCGTATTTATTGGCTCGGCAGCCTGCGTGCGGCGCAGTCGGCACATTCAAGTCAATTTTATCTACAGATATCTGCCTACGCATTTGGGCAAACTGTGCTCCGTGCTTGTTGATCTATTACAGATAACTTTTTTCTGCTACGTCTCGTGGTTATTTGCATCGTACGCGCTCGCCGTGAATAACGAACCCATGACGACGATTCAATGGAATAAAAGTCATGTGTACTGGCTTGCCTTCTCGGGTATGTTTTTGATGGCACTGCGATCGATACAAACAACCTTTCTGCACTGGCGCCAAGGCTACTCTGCCCTGACACGCCCTGAAGCCTACGACTGATCACTCGGATTCACCTCATGTTGATACTGACCACGGCTTTTCTAGCTTTCATGATTTTAGGTTTGCCTGTTGCCGTTGCGATGGCGGGGTCCTCACTGCTCTACATTCTGGTATCAGGCTCTGTGCCAGACATCGTAGTCGCACAACGCATGATTTCTGGTGTTGAATCATTTCCCTTACTTGCAGTGCCCTTTTTTATTCTTGCGGGCAACCTCATGAATATCGCGGGTATTACAGGCCGCATCTACGATTTTGCAGTAGCGCTTGTGGGCTGGATGCGCGGTGGGCTGGGGCATGTCAATATTATTGGCTCCGTTATTTTTTCAGGGATGTCGGGCACGGCAATCGCTGATGCCGCGGGTCTAGGCTCGATTGAAATCAAAGCGATGCAAGATCATGGCTACGACACAGAGTTTGCCGTTGGTGTGACGGCAGCATCCGCCACCTTAGGTCCCATCATCCCACCCTCACTGCCTTTTGTGATTTACGGCATGATGGCAAACGTCTCGATCGGCGCCCTGTTTATCGCAGGTATCTTACCGGGGCTATTCATGACCGCGATGATGATGCTAACGGTTGCTTATTTCGCACGCAAAAATAAATGGGGCGGTGACGTCCCCTTCGAGTGGAAACGGCTAGGTGGGGCCTGCCTTGAAATCTTGATCGTCCTCGCGTTTCCCCTTGCGATCTGGTCAATGACAGGCTATGGCCTTTCCCCCAACGTTTCTGCTGGCATCGCCTTTGCTGTCTTGTTAGTACTTGATTGGAAATTTAATTTCTCAGCCGTGATGGCACTCATGACACCCGTCATTTTGATTGGCGGCATGACCATGGGTTGGTTTACGCCCACCGAAGCTGCAGTCGCAGCCGTGATCTGGGCCTTGTTTTTAGGTTTAGTTCGCTATCGTTCAATGAATTTGCGCAATCTGATCAAGGCGAGTTTCGATACGATTGAAACCACTGCTTCAGTCTTGTTTATCGTAACCGCCGCCTCAATTTTTGCTTGGCTTTTAACCACAACGCAAGCGGCTCAAGCGTTGACCACCTGGATTATGTCGATCACCCAGGAAAAATGGGTGTTCTTGCTACTCGCCAATCTGATGATTCTCTTCGTAGGATGTTTTATTGATACGATTGCCGCCATCACAATCCTGGTGCCAATTCTCTTGCCAATCGTATTGCTGTTGGGCATTGATCCCATTCATTTCGGCTTAATCATTACACTCAATCTGATGATTGGCTTGCTGCACCCACCGCTGGGCATGGTGCTTTTTGTTTTGGCACGTATCGCTAAACTTTCAGTTGAACGTACCACCATGGCGATCTTGCCCTGGCTCGTACCCCTGATGTTTGCGCTGATCGCCATTACCTACATACCTGCCATCACACTCTGGCTACCGCAACAACTTGGGATTAGTAAATAGCCATGAAAATCACCTCTGCCCGAATCATCGTTTGCAGCCCAGGTCGAAATTTTGTCACGCTAAAAATAGAAACTGATGAAGGATTAACCGGGATCGGCGATGCCACACTGAATGGTCGCGAACTGTCCGTGGCAAGTTATTTACAAGACCACGTCATTCCTTGTTTGATCGGACGCGATCCGCATCAAATCGAAGACATCTGGCAATATCTATATCGTGGTGCCTACTGGCGACGTGGTCCGATCACCATGACGGCGATCGCAGCAGTCGATACAGCGCTCTGGGACATCAAAGCAAAAGCGGCTGGCTTGCCTCTTTATCAACTACTCGGCGGAAAAAGTCGCACGGGCGTGATGGTCTACGGCCACGCAAATGGTTCTGACATCGAACACACGGTTGACGAAGTGTTGCGTTATGCCGATATGGGCTACAAAGCCATTCGCGCGCAAAGCGGCGTGCCGGGTATCGATAAAGTGTATGGCGTCGGACGCGGCACCATGTTTTATGAACCCGCCGATGCTGACCTTCCTTCTGAACATGATTGGTCAACCGAAAAGTATCTGCGCCACACACCAAAACTTTTTGCAGCGATTCGAGAAAAACTTGGCTGGGATCATCACTTACTTCATGATGTACACCATCGCCTCACGCCTATTGAAGCTGCGCGCTTAGGTAAAGATCTAGAACCTTATCGCCTATTTTGGATGGAAGACGCAACACCCGCTGAAAATCAAGAGGCCTTTAAACTCATTCGACAACACACTACAACTCCGTTAGCCGTTGGTGAAATTTTTAATACGATCTGGGATTGCAAAGACCTGATCGAAAATCAGTTGATAGACTTCATCCGGACCACGGTCGTGCATGCGGGTGGCATTAGTCATTTACGGCGAATCGCAGATTTGGCGGCGCTCTATCAGGTACGCACGGGGTCGCACGGCGCCACCGATTTATCACCAGTCTGCATGGGTGCAGCGCTTCACTTTGACCTGTGGGTTCCGAACTTTGGCATTCAAGAGTATATGAAGCATACGGATGAAACGGACGCTGTGTTTCCGCATGCCTACACATTTAAAGAGGGGTTTATGTATCCGGGCGATGTACCAGGTCATGGCGTCGATGTTGATGAAACAATTGCAAAAAAGTACCCCTATCAACGCGCCTACCTGCCCGTCAATCGACAGCAGCACGACGGTACACTCTGGAACTGGTAGGCACCGCCTGTTTAAGTGCAATCTCCTATGAAGCACGTGCCTGACAGGTTGCATCCCAGAACGCTTGAGGCATTGCCAAAAACGGTTGCACGCTACGCGTATCCGCGCGAGAAACTCAAAACTGGAATCGTTCACTTGGGTTTGGGAGCTTTTGTTCGGGCTCATATGGCTGCGATCAATGAAGTCACGCTTCATGCTCACTTCGATCTACGTTGGGGGATTGTTGGCGTCTCGTTGCGACAACCCGACACACGCGACGCGCTGCTCGAGCAAGACGGTCTTTACACGCTCTCCTTGCGTCACACCTCAGCTAGCGGAGAAGCGCGACAACAACTGCAAGTGATAGGGTGCCTGAGCCAAGTCTTGGTTGCACCCGAAGACCCAGGTAAAGTGATTCGACTGATTGCCGCCGTCGATACACGTATTGTGAGTCTCACGGTGACAGAAAAGGGCTATTGTCACAATCCTGCCCAGGGCACCTTGCAATGGGAGCATCCAGACATCGTGCATGATCTGGACCACACCCAGACGCCACGCAGCGCAATCGGCTTCATCGTACGCGGTTTGCAACAACGCTATCTCACACACGGCCTTCCCTTAACGCTGATGTCGCTCGATAACTTGCCCTCGAACGGACACGTGTTATCCAGGCTGGTCCTAGACTTTGCGCAAAAAATAGATCCCGCTCTGGCGCAATGGATCGAAGCGCGATGTACCTTTCCAAACTCAATGGTTGATCGAATCGTGCCACGAACAACGGAAGCGGATCGTACAAATATCGATGCCACGCTGGGTTTGCGCGATGCCTGGCCCGTGATCGCTGAAACGTTTAATCAATGGATCATTGAAGATAAGTTTGTACGAGAGCGGCCCGCTTGGGCGCTTGGTGGTGCCCAGTTTGTAGAGTCTGCTGCTGCTTGGGAAACGCTTAAATTACGGATGGTGAACGGAACACACTCTGCGATTGCATATCTGGGTTCTTTAGCTGGATGGCTCACTGTCGATCAAGCGATGTCGCAACCTGAACTCGTTGCGTTTTTAGACGCCTTGATGTGCGAAGAAATCGAGCCCACACTACCCGAACTACCAAGCTTGGATCTCGCAGCGTATCGACAGAGCCTACTCGTTCGCTTTACCAACCGCGCCCTGGCCCACCGCACACAACAAATTGCCATGGACGGCTCGCAAAAGATTCCTCAACGCTGGCTCAATACAATTCGATATTGTCAGACGCATCAACGTCTCTATCCCAAACTGGCGCTAGGCTTGGCGGCGTGGATACAGTATCTAGGTGGCACTGACGCCTTGGGCAACAAGTATAAAATTCAGGATCCCCTGGCCAACGTACTGCAGACAACGTTAAGGCATGCCGAGGCAGCGGTTTTGAAAGGTACTGATCAAACACCCACCCATCTGGCACGACAACAGGTACAAGCGTTGATCGGGTTACAACAAATTTTTAGTGATTTAAAAGACGATACTGATCTGATCACTGCCGTCGCGCAACAATTAGTTAGCCTACGAACGCAGGGCGTGGTGCAAACACTGAGCACCCACTTGTCTAGGTGATGACCGCATCGACCCCTTGATTGGTCATAATCGCCATCAAGCGGGCCAACTCTTCGCGCAACTGGCGACGATCAAGCACCATATCGATCGCGCCTTTTTGTTGCAAAAATTCTGAGCGCTGAAAACCCTCTGGGAGTTTTTCGCGCACTGTTTGTTCGATCACGCGTGGTCCTGCAAAACCAATTAGGGCTTTGGGTTCGCCAATCACCACATCACCCATAAACGCAAAGCTGGCTGAAACACCACCCATGGTGGGATCCGTTAGCACACTGATAAAGGGTAATTTCGCGTCAGACAAGCGCGTGAGCATGGCATTTGTTTTTGCCATTTGCATCAACGAAAACAAGCTTTCTTGCATGCGTGCACCGCCTGAAGCGGCCACACAAATGAAGGGGACCTTTTGTGCGATCGCCGCCTTAACGCCTTGCACAAAGCGTTCGCCCACCACCGACCCCATCGAGCCGCCCATAAACTCAAACTCAAAACATGCCAAGACGCAGGGCACGCTGTGAATACTGCCACTTGTGACAATCAACGCATCGGTTTCGCCCGTTTGACGAACAGCTTCTTGCACGCGTTCAGGATACTTGCGCGAGTCTTTAAACTTAAGCGGATCCATTGAGCGCGTGTTTGAGCCGATCTCGACACGTCCTTCGATATCGAGCAACGATTCGATACGCGCCCGCGCACCTAAGCGCATGTGGTGGTCGCACTTAGGGCAAACGTGCAAATTAGCCGCGAGATCTTCGTTATATAGAACCGCTTCGCAGGCTGGACACTTCAGCCAAACACCCTCGGGCACCCGCTTCGGAGGCGTTGAGGTGGTATTAACCGTTTTGTTAATACGCGGTGGTAATAATTTACCTAGCCAACTCATACTGATTTTCCATTCACTGAGGCACTCTCAGCGCGCGCGACATCCATTGCCTGACGGATTCCGGCAAGCCAGTTCGCACCTGCATCAATCGCAGCCTGCGACTGTTGCTCATCAGGCAAACCTGCACAAGCCTTTGTCATGGTATCAATCAACTTGCTACCAATCACGACCGCATCGGCTACCAGGCTAATGCGTTGCGCGCTTGGCGCGTCGCTAATGCCAAAGCCTACGCCGACCGGCAGTGACACATGTTTGCGAATCCCTTTTAAGCGCGTTGCAACATCGGTCGTATCCAGATTGCCCGCACCCGTGACACCGTTCAGAGAAACGTAATAGACATAACCACGCGCAATTTTTCCAACGGCACGAATTCGCGTTTCAGTAGACGTAGGTGCCAGCAAAAAGATCGGCGCAATATGGTGTTGTTCAAGCAGTTGCACAAACTCGTCGATTTCTTCAGGAGGATAGTCGACCGTTAACAAGCCATCGATTCCTGCTGCCTGTGCTTGTTCAGCGAACTGTTTTTGACCCATATTTTCGATCGGATTGGCATAGCCCATCAATACAATCGGCGTCTGTTGATCCGTGGTTCTGAACTCAGCCACCATGGCCAGCACGTGGCGCAAGCCCACACCCTGAGCAATCGCATGCTCGGCGGCACGTTGAATCACCGGCCCATCGGCCATCGGATCCGAAAACGGAATCCCAAGCTCGATCACATCAGCACCCGCTTTAACCAAGGCGTGCATCAAAGGAACGGTCGTTGCAGGCAAGGGATTGCCCGCCGCGATATACGGGATCAGTGCAGCTCGCTTTTGTTCTGCAGCACGCGCAAAAGCTGCAGCGATGCGATCTAGAGGTTGATTCATCCGTCTATTTACCTTTAAAGCACCATGCCAGCGCGTTGCGCCACAGTGTTGATATCTTTGTCTCCACGACCTGACAAATTGATCAGGATCACCTTGTCTTTAGACAGCGTCGGTGCCAATTTGGCCGCATACGCCAACGCATGAGACGTCTCGAGCGCAGGAATGATGCCTTCGATGCGGCAGCAATGATGAAAATACTTGAGCGCTTCATCATCGGTGACGCTGACATACGAGGCACGACCGCTATCTTTCAGCCAGGCATGCTCAGGGCCCACACCTGGGTAGTCAAGGCCAGCTGACACCGAATGCGTTTCAGCTACCTGGCCGTTCTCGTCTTGCAACACATAGGTACGGTTGCCGTGCAACACGCCGACCTTGCCAGCAGTGAGTGTGGCAGAGTGCTTACCGCTTTCAACACCTTCTCCAGCGGCTTCAACACCAATCAACTTGGTCTGCTCATAGGGGATGTAGGGATGAAAAATACCCATGGCGTTCGAACCACCACCTACGCAAGCCAGCACATAGTCGGGTTGCTTACCTGCATACAACGGCATTTGCTCAATCGACTCTTTGCCGATCACTGAGTGAAAATTTCGCACCATCATGGGGTAAGGATGAGGACCGGCAACCGTACCGATGATGTAAAACGTGT
>CAIYCP010000388.1 GCA_903924715.1 uncultured beta proteobacterium | reverse complement strand
CGGGGGAGTTGTCGCTGTTGCTGGCGGGATCGGAAAACGCCCTGATAGGTGACGCGAACGCATCCGGTGCGCAATTGCTGATCCAAATGGGGCCCGGGCAGACGCTGGATGTGACAGGGCTGCCAATGGCGATGGTGGCGCCTGACCCCTTTACGAACGCCTTAAGTGCTCCGGCTGATCAGAATTTACGGATTGGTTTTAGTATGGACTTAGGTTGCGGTTTTGCCATTGAGGATGACGTCGCAGCCGTGCTGGATAGCGTTATCCAAAAACTGCGAATCGCGGGTTGGAAAATTGATGTATCACACCCAGCGTGGCCGCCTAAAACATCTGAGTATCCGTTGCTTGCGCAACAGCAGGCAGGCTTAGCCGCATTGTTTGGGCAGGCCTACCAAGAAGCCCCTCAAATTTTTGATCCAGATATAGGTGTGCAAATCGAGGCGGGTCAGAAGGCAACCGGCGCGATGATTGCTGGCTTGTCGTTACAACGTAATAAGTTGCGTGAGGCGTTTAGCCGGTATTTTGATTCATATGACTTGTTACTTTGCCCAACGGTGCCGGTTGAGCCCTGGCCTTGTGAGGGCCCCCCTCCGAAGGTGATTGGTGGCCGGCCGGCAACGCCGCGGGGTCATGCTGCATTTACGCCTTTATTTAACTATTGCGATGCACCTGCTTTATCCGTGCCCTGTGGCTTTGGCAAGAATGGCTTGCCCTTAGGTTTGCAAATTGTCGGGCCACGATACGGTGACTTGAAAGTATTGAAGTTTGGGGCCGAGGTTCAAAAGCTTTTAAATTTAGAATTGAACTCGCCAATGATTTCAGCGCAGACCGTTGACGACTATCAAAACACGATGCAAGCGCACCCGATAAAAAAAGGAGCGCATTGATGGCGGTTGCGGCCGGTGCTCGGCTGACACTTGAAGACGTTGGACACCAGTACGGTGCTGCAAGGGTCGTGGACGCTGTTAATTTACAGATCGATCCCGGAGAATTTGTCACGTTGCTCGGCCCTTCGGGTTGCGGAAAAAGTACGTTGCTGCGAATTTTGGCGGGACTGCTTCAGCAAACCGCTGGTAAGGTCAGCATCGATGGGCAAGATGTCAGTGGCCTATCGCCTGCAGATCGTGGTGTAGGGATTGTGTTTCAAAACTATGCACTGTTTCCGCATATGTCGGTTGAGGATAATGTCGCCTACGGGTTACAGGCTCAGCGACTTGGTGATCGCAAGTTCATTCGAGACACTGTTCAGCGCATGCTCAGTACCGTACGTCTCGACGAAATGGCGAAGCGCTTTCCGCGTGAACTATCGGGTGGCCAACAACAGCGGGTCGCACTTGCCAGAACCTTGGCGGTGAATCCACGGATCCTGTTACTAGATGAACCCTTAGGTGCCTTGGATAAAAATCTGAGGCTTGATATGCAGATTGAGATACGACGACTGCAACGTGAGCTCAACATCACCACGATTATGGTGACGCACGATCAAGAAGAAGCCTTGAGCATGTCGGATCGGGTTGCGCTATTAAACGCGGGCAAACTTGAGCAATTTGACACGCCAACAAAAATTTATGACCAACCAAATTCTGCGTTTGTCGCCACCTTTGTGGGCACTGCAAATTTACTAGATGCTCAGTTAATGCAACAAGAAGGGCATTTCATTGCGCAGCCTAGTGTCGGTGGAGTCTTAACCCTTTCTTCTCCAAGTCCTCATGCAAACGTCGGTTCTATTGTGCTTGCGATCCGACCTGAACAATGGGCGCTTGCCTCAGAAGCCGAAAGACCCAATGCGTTAGAGGCCAAAGTTCAGTTAGTCATGCCGCTAGGCCCTTCATTAGTGATCGATTTGTTACTGCGCGACGGCACCAGTATCAAGCTTGCCATGCCAAGAACCCAAGAGCTTATGTTTGAACACGGGATGATGCTTTATCTGAAACTACGTGAAGGTGCTCGACCCTCGGTCTTTAGTGCTTAAGGCGCTGGGTAAACAATATATTCTTTATTTTTTCTAACGTTCAATGCAATGCCGTCTAACGATTATTTTTATTCATCATTTTTTAGGAGTCTGTCATGAAACTGCAACGCCGCAATCTTCTAAAAGCTTTGAGTGCTGTCAGCGCTACCGGCTTTTCGCTCGGAATTCCAGGCCTCTCGTTTGCGCAAGCAAAGGCCTTGGCTGCGACAACATTTCCCGGAGCCTGGGAGGAATCGCATCGCGGAATTTTATTACCTGCCTTTAGAAAAGTGTCAGGCGTTCAAGCCAATCTGGTTGCGTCACTCGCCGTTGATACGGTTGCAAAAATTAATGCCTCGCGCGCGGCGCCTCCGTTTGATGTCGTGCTCTTAGATGAAGGCCCCTATCTTGCGACACGCGAACAGGGCATCTATGAAAAACTTCCAACGGATTTGATTCCAAATCTAAAAGACTTGCCTGCAAAGTTTATTGATCCAACCGGGCAGGGCGCGCTGGTGTCTGCGCAAATTTATGGCATTGCTTACAACACTGAGCGCATCAAAGTTGCCCCCACTTCATGGGCCGACATGCTGAAACCCGAGTACAAAGGTCGCATTGGTCTGGTGTCAATGGGTTCGACGCTTGGCTCAGCCTGGATGGCCGAGATTGCGCGTATTAATGGTGGCAGCGAAGAGAACATGGAACCCGCGTTTGACTTCGTTAAAAAACTATTACCGAACGTGGGTGCTGTTGCAGCGAACCCAGGTGTTCTGGCAACCTTGTTTCAACAAGGCCAGATCGATTTCTCAGTGCACTACATCAATAACATCGAAGCCCTCAAAGCAAAAGGTGTACCGGTCGCATTGGCGCGCCCTGACAGCAACTGGGGCTTGGTGCGCAGCACGATGCACATCGTGAAGAACACAAAGGTGCCTGAATTGGCTGCGCAATACATCAACACCGCACTGAGCCTTGACGTTCAGCAAAAAATGAGTGATGCGCCATACTTTGTTGCCCCGACCAACAAGGGCGCAAAATTTGGCGGTTCGTTGGCTGCGATTGCAAAAAACATGGAAGACCTCGAGGGCTTCAGGAGCACAGACTGGCTTAAACTGAACCCTCGTCGTGCCGAGTACATTGATCGCTTTAACCGCGAAGTGAAGGTGTGATAGTTCGTTGAGTAAATTTTTGATCAATCGCTAAATAAACGGATCTTCTGGTGCTTTCAAACTCGGTGCAACTCAAGCGCGATAAATGGCTAGTCTTGCCATTGTTGGTATTTTTCGCTTTATTTGTCGCGGCACCGTTGGCTTTGATGGCCGGGATCAGTTTATTTAGCGACACCGCAATGACGCAAATGGGCGGTGCTCAGTACGCTAAGTTTTTATTTGACAGTTTTAATCGCGGCATTTTGTTCGAAACACTCACGCTTGCCGCAAGCGCAGTGGTCATTTCAATTTTGATTGGCTATCCGGTTGCTTATCTTTACACGCTTTTGCCGCGCCGTTGGCAAACCGTTTTATTGTTTGCGATTTTGCTGCCACTGCTGACAAGTTCAGTCGTACGCACGTTTTCGTGGGTCGTGATTTTAGGGCGCGAAGGTTTGATTAATCAGTTACTGCTGTCCTGGGGCTGGACCACGGTTCCGCTTAAGCTGCTCTATACGCCGGGCGCGGTCATGCTTGCAGTCTCGCAAATTGAGATGCCCATGATGATTTTGCCCTTAATTGCAGCGCTGTCCGGTATTGATCCACAGCTTAAAGATGCCTCGACCGCGTTAGGCGCTGGGCGGTGGCGTACGTTTTTGAAGGTCACGTTTCCGCTGTCGATCCCAGGGTTATTAGCAGGTTCGATCTTAGTGTTTGCAGCCTCTGCCAGTGCCTTGGTGACACAGACTCTGGTGGGAGGTGGACGCATGATCTTCATGCCGTTTTATATTTATCAGCAAGCGATTCAGTCGCAAAACTATCCGTTTGCAGCAACCGTAGCTGTCATATTGTTAGTGAGTGTGCTGAGCATCGTGGCCTTAGTCAATTTTCTGGGCCGACGCAGTGCGGGGTTTGTACATGGTTAATCACACTCGAAAACAGGTCGATCGCCTCAGTTTTCATTGGATGCTCGGGATTGCTGCAAGCTTAGGTGTGCTGATGCTGGTGCTGCCCACCGTAATCGTGATGGTCACCTCGTTTACCTCAGGTTATTCACTTAAATTTCCACCGCCGGGGTATTCAACCCGTTGGTATGAGGCCTTGTTTTTTGACTCGCCTGAAATTATTGATGCGTTTTTCTTAAGCTTGCACTTAGCGCTCGTGGCGACTGCAATCTCTACCCTATTGGCCACAGCGGCAGCCTTAGCCTTGGCGCGTAATCGCGCCTTTTGGGCGCGGCTCATAGATTCAGTGTTTATGTCACCTCTGATGCTGCCAAGCCTTGCACTCGGGCTGGGTATTTTGATGCTGTTTAATTTGATGGGGCAGGGCTTGTCATTTTCAACACTCGTGGCAGGTCATGTGGCCATTTGTACGCCCTATGTATTGCGCACGGCTTCAGCGAGTTATGCGCAGCTTGATCCGGTGATGCTTGATTGCTCGCATAGCTTGGGTGCCTCGGGTTGGTTTACGTTTAAACGCATTGAATTACCCGCGCTCTTGCCGGGTATCGCGACCGGTGCCTTCATCGCTTTTATGTCTTCTTTAGACAATGTCGCGTTATCGTTATTTTTATCTGATGCGCGCTCTGAAGTCTTGCCGATCAGGCTCTGGCAT
>CAIYCP010000387.1 GCA_903924715.1 uncultured beta proteobacterium | reverse complement strand
GGCTTGGTTCCTGCCGACGGCGTTTCAACAATTCGCTCAGGCAGTCAACTCGTTGCAACAGAACTCGACGCGCGCGCCTCAGGCGTAGTCGCCAAGCAAGGCTTCGTGAGCTCGTCAACGCCTAGCGAATTTTTAGGTCATCCGATTGCACTGGCATTTTTAGACAATGGTGCAAAAAGAATCGGCCAAGAAATCATCGCGGCTTCGCCCCTATCCAACGAGTTTGTGCGCGTACGTGTGGTGTCACCCGTATTTGTTGACCCTGAAAATCAACGTTTAAAAGGGGCGCAGACATGATTGAAAGACGCTCTGCACTCGCAACACTCATCGAGCAGGCCTCGGCGACCTATCAGTGCGACCCAGCGGCAGTCACACTTGCCGAACGGCGTCCCTTAGCCATTTTGCAAATCTCTGCTTTTTCTTCCACGCAAACTGAAACAGCTTCAGTGCTTCGCACAGCGTTAGGTGTCGAGCTACCGCTGCCCAACCGTCTGACCAGCAATGCAATCTTAAGTGTCCGGTTAGTCGGGCCCGGCATTTGGCAAGTCGTGGGCGATCCCTATGCGACGATTCAAGCAGAAACCTTACGTGCGTCTCTTGAAGGCCTGGCCAGCGTGGTCGACTTGAGCCATGCACGTACCGCACTCACGGTTTCAGGGATTTCGGCACAAGCAACGCTTAATAAATTTTGCGGCCTCGACTTAGACCTTGAACAATTTCCGATTGACGCGGCAACGAACACACGCTTTGGACATATTGGTATGACCTTAGCGCGCATGAGCGACGCACAAGGCTTTGAACTGTTGGTCTTTAGGGGTTATGCCGAGCATGTGTTTGAAGCCTTGCTCGAAGCGGGCGCAGAGTTTGGACTCAAGGTTCAGCCACTCAGCGTCGACACAACTGCCGCTTAATTACGGCTTAAAGCACCTGTTCTAGAAATGCTTTCGTGCGCTGCACTTGCGGCTCATCAAAGATCTGCGCGGGTGTCCCCTCTTCGACAATGACACCTTGATCTGTGAAATACACACGATTCGCAATCTCGCGTGCAAACGCCATCTCATGCGTGACCAGTATTGAGGTCATCCCTTCTTCGACAAGCTGCCGGATCGTCAGTAAGACTTCTTTGCGCGTTTCAGGATCAAGGGCCGCAGTCACCTCATCAAACAACATCACCGAAGGCTGCATCGCCAGTGCACGCGCGATTGCAACGCGCTGCTGCTGTCCGCCTGACAGCTCGCCAGGGTAGTTATTGATCTTGTCCTCGAGCCGTACTTTTTTTAATAAACCTAAGGCCCGCTCGCGCACCTCTTCTTTATCCTGCCCAAGCACTTGAATCGGCGCCATCATAATGTTTTCAAGTGCGGTTTTGTGTGGAAACAAGTTGTACTGTTGAAAAACAATCGAGACATCTTTACGCAAAGCGATCATGTCATGATCACTTTTTAAAGTATGAACCGCATGTTGACCCACAAAGACCTCGCCTTGATCCACGGGTATTAAGCCGTTGATACAACGTAATAAGGTCGATTTACCAGAACCCGAAGGGCCAATCACACAGACGGCCTGCCCAGAGGCGACCGACATAGACATACCACGCAACACCTTCACTGCACCAAAAGCCTTATGTACGTCATGAATGCGCACGATGGGCTGCTGGGTTTGGACTGAATTCATGGCGCAACATCCTCTGCTGTCTGAGCGGGTACTGAAATGATTTGAGGTGCATGACCTGTTGCTGCTAAAAAGCGTAGCAATTCAGCATGGGGAATAATCATAGTCGCGGTATTGATCAAGGGATGGGCCTGCACAAATTCAGCATCCCACAGCGCTTGATCAATCACAAATTGTACGTTGTGCGCAGTATCGTTTACCAAGCCCAACATACTGACTGAGCCAGGCGTCACCCCAAGATGCGCCAATAAGCGATCTGCCGAAGCAAACCCCAACCGACCTGCACCCAGCGCATCGCCGAGCTGATTAAGGTTCACGCTTAAGGCAGCCGGTATCGTCACGAGAAAATGCTTAAGCCCTTTTTTATCACGCAAGAATAGATTTTTTGTTTTTGCGCCTGGCAACTTGGGCACCAACAACTCAGATTCAGCCACCGTCATCACAGCCGGATGTTCGTGTCGCTCGAACTTCAGTTGATGTAGCTCTAAAAATTCTTGTAAGTTCATCACATCTTCAATCATTTGAGTTGCCATTAAGAATTGCTGCTCACCGCTCGGCAAAACGCGCCTCTAGGCGACGGGTGTAACGGGCAATTGGATAGCAATATAAAAAGAACCACAACAAGACATAACTATAAATAGGAATCAAGAAGTCGGTGCGGGACTCGGCGGCGGTAATACGTCCGACGGTGGTCATCACTTCAGAAACCCCTACGATCGAAGCCAGTGTGGTCGCCATGGTCAGAATGGCATACCAGTTCATCCATGAAGGCAACATACGCTTGACGCATTGAGGCAAAATAATTTGCCACAAAATCTGACGCCGATTAAAGGCGAGCGAGCGAGCAGCCTCCCATTGCGCAGAAGGAATCGACTGAATGGCTCCACGCACGATCTCTGCAATGTTGGCCATGATGGGCAAGGCCAGCCCGATGGTCGACTTGATCCAATCTGGAAACGGAATCGTATGCCCACCAATCTTGAACTCAAAGGGCATTAAAAACATCACAAAAAACAGTAATACAAGCCAAGGTGCGTTTCGAAAAAACTGCACCACGACCCACGACGTGCCGCGCACCGGTGCAAGCAGCGACACACGGGCCAACCCCAACATGACACCCGCCACGGTACCCAGCAACATGGCCATAAAACTGATTGCAAGGTTAAACAAAAAACCTTGTGCGAGCAGCGGCGTCCATTTTAATAACAGACTAAACACTGAAGCTTGTGAAGCTAGCGCTTGGGCCTGCGCGGCAGTGACTGACACCACCAAGGCGGCAAATAGCAATACGCCCGTTTGCCAAACGAACAAGCCACCGCCACTTGAACGATCAAGCTCACCCGGTTTGGGGCTTAAGCGAAAAGGAAGCATCACTGAAAGTTTCATTGGCCAAACCCCGGCACATACAACTTCTTTTCACACCACTGCATCATTTGATTAATCAACCCAACAATCGATATATATGTGATCAAGAGCACAATCATCATCTCGGTCACATTCACTTGTTCAGACCAAATTTGGCCCGACATATACAACAGTTCAGGTACAGCAATTGCATAGCCTAGCGTGGTCGTTTTAACCAAATTCACCAAATTATTATTTAACGCAGGCATTGTGACGCGTAAAGCCAAGGGGAACACAACCCATCTAAAGATTTGAGCGCGTGAATAGCCCAGCGCTTGCGCGGCCTCGATCGTTGCTTTAGGGACCGCCTCGACACCCGCTCTAAAAATCTCGGCCGTAAATGCCGTCTCAAGTAAAGTCAGTGCGACGATGGCCCAGCCCAGCGATCCCAGGATAGGAGCGCCTCCAACCTTTGGCAGCAAGGGACCGATTGCAAAATAAAAGAAATAAATTTGAACCAGTGGCGGCGTGTTGCGAAACAGCTGAACAAACGCACCCACGAAACGTCGCAACCAGAGCTGCTTTGATCCATACAGCCAGGCGGCAATCGCCCCAAAAAATAAGCTTAATGCAATCACGATCGCAGACAACTCAAGCGTGGTGATCAGACCTTCAATAAAACGCGAGCGGTCATAGCTGTCGTAAAAAATCGTCAGCTTGATCCCGCTCGTCTGATGTAGCCATTTAAACCAGGCCGAAATACTGTCCATCATGCACTTGGCCTGTTACCAAAAAAATTATTTAAACTTAGCGTTCTGCTCAACTAAATAAGGAGAAGGCGAAATGCCCCACTTCTTCTCTAGGCCAATGATGAAACCAGTTTTATGCCACTCTTTAAGTGTGTCGCTAATAAAAGCTGCAAACTTCGTATCTTCTTTACGCAAACCCATCCCCCAAGGTTCTGAATCAATCAAAGGCAACATGATTGCGTAGTCAGCCCATTTGGGCTCGCTGGTCACGCCCGCAAAAAAAGTCGAATCAAACACGATACCCACGCAGTTACCCGCCTCGAGTAAATGCTTTCCATGTATTTTTCCATTCTTTAAGCCGGAAAAATTCCGACTTATAAATGAGTGTATGTCGAACTGAAATAATACCCGTTCTAGGTAT
>CAIYCP010000386.1 GCA_903924715.1 uncultured beta proteobacterium | reverse complement strand
CTGCAGATCAGCTTGGATTCACGATTGGCGTCTTGTTCATCTATCAAGCAAAGGCGACCGTCTTCACGCAATGACAGGACGAGTTCAACCAACTCCGGATCTGCAAGGCCTGTTTTTATTTGGCGATTCAGTGTGTCGGTCGCTGTCTGGTAAAGAGGAAATCTATAAATATCCTCCAGCGTCCGTTCGATTCGCCTGACATGGTCATCCGTAATAAAAAGATCTCTGGCATTGCCTAATTTGTCGCGGTAACGCTTGATGCGTTCGTAGGTCTTGAAACGAGCTCCGGACGGACGCCCCAAAGCACCGCCAAATGATTTTTCTTCTTGAATAATGTGCGCCAACCCCTTTTGTGTAAGGGAATGGTGATGTTCAGTGCGTGGTAGTGCTTCGGTATTGGGAGCACATGCTGCTGCACGCAAGATTGTCAGTTGTGATTGAGTTACTGACTCGCCAGCTCCATTAATCCAAGCCAGCGCATCATTGCCCTGGGCAGTACGCATGTAGACCAAGGCTCCCTTTGGGGCCTTTGGCGATTCGACGTGAGCTTTGGTGGCGTATGCGACGTCAGGCATGGCTTCGATGGTCGAGGCAATAGCGGGATCTGCGTCAATAGCGTTTTTCCAGATTTGATAGGCGTACGAAGCCAAGTCCACTTCGTTATCCCCATCGTCATCAAGAATTCCACTCTTCTCGGTATACAGATCTCGTATGGATTGCTCGTTTGTTTCGTCATCAAAGAAGGTCTCATCAGATCCAACAACTTCGCCTTGCTCTTTGAGGCGCTTGCGAACACGGGCGCGCAATTGAAGTAGGGTCTCAACGCCGTCTGCCGGAACAAATGAGTAACAGAAAATTTCATCTGCCTTTTGACCAATCCGGTCCACACGACCAGCGCGTTGGATAAGTCTGATGATGGCCCAAGGTAAATCATAGTTAACGACGATGTGCGCATCTTGAAGATTCTGGCCTTCGGAGAGCACGTCGGTGGCGATCAATACGCGCAGCGCATCGGCTGATTTAATGGTGTCCAGCTTCTTGTTTGATTCTGGTGAGAATCGCCAGGCAAGGCTGGTAGGGTCGCCAGTGTTTCCCGTTGCATCCTCGATTTGCGTAACGCCCATCGCAGCCAACTGTGTTTTGACGTAACGCGCCGTGTCAGCAAATTGAGTGAAGACTAAAATTTTCTCCTTGCTATGTGTGGTGCGAACTAATTTTGCTAGCTCGGCGAGTTTTGAATCTCTGGCCGTATCCCAGTCGCCACAATGTTGCAAAACAGCCATGAGGCTTAGTGCATCTGCCTGCAAGTCCTTAAATAGATCGTCCATGAACAAAGAGCTAGGCAGCCATTTGAAGCGCTTCTTAAAAGGCCCCGAATAAGCCTGATACGCTTTGGCAGCTCGGGCGCGAAAGGCATCCTCTGTGCGCAGAGACGTTGTTATGTTGGTGACGACCTCTTGATCGCCTGATTCTTCTTCATCGTCCGCTCCCGCCAAAATATCATCTGGGTCCTCATCATGTGTTTGGGTGTCCAGGAGTTCGGCCCCTTGTGTACCCAATGGGATATCCAGACTATTTTCTATCGCATGCATCACGATAAAGTTTCGCAAGACATGCCTCTCAATTGAGAGCAAAAAGGCAGGGCCTGCACTTTCGAGTCGTTTAAATAAATTGGTGCGGCAAAAACCCATCAATCTTGTGCCCGCGCGCGAAAGGCCCTCAATGACATGCGCTTGATTTGGTGTCGGGGGTGATTTTGGTTTGTTTGCGACGTAATTGCCAAGCCCGTATCGGGGCAATGCCAAGGCGTTGATAGCGTCGACCACTGTCGTTGAGTAAAAGCGAGCGTAAGGATCTGACTTGTCTGCCCCCTTGATAGAGAACTTCAAATTTTTAGGGATTCGCTTGGGGAAATACGATTTAGTTCCATCGGGGAACAGCAGATATTTCCCACGTTCATCGCTTTTTGCATAGTGCTGCATGATGAAGCCTCGCGTACGGCGCACCATGTATAGGCGCATCAAGTCGCGCCAATCGTCTGCATCATCACTCTTTTCAAAAGCTGCAAGCGATCTCACGGCACACTGATGCCGTCGAATGAATTCATGCTCTCCGCCGAGGTGGCTAATCAACTTCTCTGGGCGAATACCAATGTCGGCATCTTCTCTGAGAAACAAAGAGAGTTGCGATGAGAGATCGATGTATGTCTTGTTGTAGGGGGTCGCAGACAGAAGAATGCATAGGCTGTCGTTCCGCTCTATGTATTCCCGGATTGCCTTGTAGCGCTTGCCTTCTTTGTTGCGCAAGTTGTGCGATTCATCAACCAACACGACCCGGTAGCGACGTGTCTTTTCTGGCAGCTCTGCCATGGCTTTAGATAGCGAAAGAACTTTGGCTTGAAGTCTGTAGCGAAAGACGTAGTCTTCCCACATCGGGACCAAATTCTTAGGGCAAAGGATCAGCGTCTCGGTTTGATGGTCTTCTTCAAAAACCTTGGCAAGCGCAGTTGCCATCATTGACTTGCCCAAACCGACTACGTCCCCAATGAGCACTCCACCCCTTTTATTCAAATGGTGGGCAGCGATCTTTACCGCCGCAACCTGGAAATCAAAAAGCTCTTTGCCGAATATTTTTGGAATCGTGAATTCGGAGAGTCCAGCGCGCGCCTCTTGCGCCAAGTGATAAGCGATCTTTAAATAGACATGGTATGGAGGAATAAGTCGCTCACCAGCCCAACTTTCGTCAATGATGTCGGCCAACTCCTTTGAAATATCGACGCACCAACGGTCTTTCCATCGATCTTCAAACCAATCGACTAGCTTGTTGCATGCATCGTGCTCTAAGACGTCGACATTGAGTTCGCCCTGCTTAGCCAAGCCAGCCAGCGTTAAATTCGAGCTCCCTAAAAATCCTGTGACTGGATTGTTTGCATCGTTTCGGTGAAGTAAATAGAGTTTTGCGTGCAGGGGATGACGCAGGTAGACCTTGACAACCAGCTTCTTGCTTCTGATTTGATTGGACAGCTGCCGAAGTGAAGCTTCGTCATCGTTGGTCGGCACACCGAACGTCAATTGCTGCTTGAACTCTTCTGCAATGCGGCGTTTTTCACGAACTGCCGTCTGATTGTCTAAGCCATCATCATCCTCACGTTGGCGAAGCGAATGCCTTAGCTCATCGCTTGGCGACACATGCATTCCAACCAGCAATCTGCAGCAATTGCCATCGCCACCGTCCCATTTTTCAACATGCGGCGACAGATGCCTCCAACCTCGCAAATTGAAGTAG
>CAIYCP010000385.1 GCA_903924715.1 uncultured beta proteobacterium | reverse complement strand
TGACCATCGTGTGATTGGTCACCAAGGAATCAAAGGCAAGCTTTTGCTTGGCGTCCGGCAACTCACTATTCAGGATCAGGTAACTGATATCCATGAAGTCGCAATTAACGGCCAACTCTTCAATCGGATAGCCGCGATACAACAACTCGCCTTTGTCACCATCGATATAGGTGATGTCTGAAGTACATGAGGCTGTCGACAAAAAACCTGGATCGTACGTAAACATGCCGGTTTGGCCATACAGTTTACGAATGTCGATCACCTGAGGACCGACCGTGCCGTCGTAAACCGGAAAATCAAAGGATGGGCTGCCGTCGGAAAACGAGAGCGTAGCTTTTTTGTCAGACAGTTTCATGAGTTGTTCCTTCAGTAATTTTTCTAGGCTTCTTTATAAAGCGCGAATATTGGCTAAAACTGCATGCACAGCAGGCCGGTCTAATGGCCCCACGGGCTCAAGTCGAGATAACAGCAAGTCTAACAGTTCATTGTCGCCCAACTCAAACAGCTGTGTGAGCGCTCCGACATCGATATCGGTCAAGTCAGCCTCGAACGCATCAAGGTACTTTGTCAACATCAAATCATTTTCAAGCAAGCCACGCCGGGCGCGCCAGCGTAGCCTTGTGCGATCCATGTCGGTCAACTGACTCATCCGCACAGTCACCTAGACCGTACGACGCACGAGCATTTCTTTGATCTTGCCGATCGCCTGCGTAGGGTTCAATCCCTTGGGGCAAACGTCAACACAATTCATGATAGTGTGGCAGCGGAATAAACGATACGGATCTTCTAGATTGTCTAAGCGGTCTGCAGTCGCATGATCGCGTGTATCCGCGATAAAACGATACGCTTGCAACAAACCGGCAGGACCGACAAACTTATCGGGGTTCCACCAGAAAGATGGGCAAGAAGTTGAACAGCACGCGCACAAGATGCACTCGTACAAGCCGTTGAGCTCGTCGCGCGCCTCAGGGGTTTGCAGGCGTTCTTTTTCGGGTGGTGGCGTATCGTTGATCAGATAAGGCTTGATCGAATGGTATTGATTAAAGAAATGTGTCATGTCCACGATCAAATCGCGAATCACTGGCAACCCGGGCAGCGGACGCAGCACAACAGGCTCTGTGAGTTCGAGCATATTGGTCGTGCAAGCCAAACCGTTTTTGCCATTAATGTTCATGGCATCAGAGCCACACACGCCTTCACGGCACGAACGACGCAAGGCCAAACTGTCGTCGACATCCATCTTGATGCGAATCAACGCATCTAGCAACATCTTGTCAGTTGGCTGAAGCTCAACCTCGAGCTTTTGCATGTACGGACGCTCATCCTTATCGGGATCGTAGCGGTAGATTTCAAACTTCACGATGCGTTTGGTGCTCATGATGGGTATCCAGGTAACTTTGTCTTAGAAGGTGCGCGACTTAGGCGGGAAGCTTTCGACGGTGAGTGGTTGCATTTGCACAGGCTTGTAATCGAGGCGATTACCCTCTGAATACCAGAGTGTGTGTTTAATCCAATTGTCATCATCGCGCGTTGGATGGTCGTCAAGGGCATGCGCACCACGACTTTCAGTGCGCGCAGCTGCTGAGTGAATCGTTGAACGCGCAACTTCGATCATGTTGCTCAGTTCAAGCGCTTCGATGCGTGCGGTATTGAACACCTTTGACTTGTCGGTAAATGCAATGTTATCGACCTTTTCAGCCAGGGCATCAATCTTTGCGACGCCTTCATTCAGCGAGGCGAGTGTGCGAAACACACCGCAATGCTGTTGCATCGCATTACGAATTTCATTACCCACGACCTGCGTTTTTTCGCCTTTGGTGCGAGTTTCAAGCTTATTGACGCGCTCAAGCGAAAAATCAACGGACTCTTGCGCCAACGGCTGATGGGCGTGTTGACGCTCGGGGTGAGCGGCCACAATGTGATTGCCTGCAGCACGACCAAACACAATCAGATCAAGCAGTGAGTTCGTTCCTAAACGATTTGCACCGTGCACTGAGGTTGCCGAACATTCGCCGATCGCATACAAACCATTCACAACATTGGTTTGCTTGCCATCCCATGATGTGACCTGGCCGTTGTAGTTGCAAGGAATACCGCCCATTTGATAATGGATGGTTGGCACAACCGGAATCGGCTCTTTGGTCGCGTCAACGTTTGCAAATTTGTGACCAATTTCAAGAATCGACGGCAACCGCTTGTTAATGACATCTGCACCCAAGTGATCTAGCTTCAGATGCACATAAGCACCCTCTGGGCCACAGCCGCGCCCTTCTTTAATCTCTTGATCCATACAGCGCGAAATAAAATCGCGTGGGGCCAAATCTTTGAGCGTTGGCGCATAGCGTTCCATGAAGCGTTCGCCATCTTTATTGAGCAAAATGCCGCCCTCACCGCGCACGCCCTCAGTAATCAACACACCCGCACCCGCAACGCCGGTTGGGTGAAACTGCCAGAACTCCATATCCATCATGGGAATGCCGGCACGTGCAGCCATTCCCATGCCATCGCCCGTATTAATAAAGGCGTTGGTTGAGGCAGCCCAGATACGACCGGCGCCGCCCGTAGCGATCACCGTGGTCTTGGCTTCAAAGATATAGATCTCACCGGTTTCCATCTCGAGCGCAGTCACGCCCAATACGTCACCGGCCTGATTACGAATCAGATCAAGCGCCATCCACTCAACAAAAAACTGTGTGCGTGAGGCCACGTTACGTTGGTACAAGGTATGCAACAACGCATGACCAGTACGATCAGCTGCAGCGCACGCGCGTTGTGTCTTGGGGATTAAGCCTTCTAGTTGCTCGAAACTGCAGGCCCTACTCTGATTAGGTACTACAAGATAAATATCCTTAGCATAACGGCTTACCGTATTAAGTAAGGCTGAGGCACGTGCTAAGCCAAGC
>CAIYCP010000384.1 GCA_903924715.1 uncultured beta proteobacterium | reverse complement strand
GCTAAACGGGTACGAAAGATGGCCTTTAATGGCATAAATAAGTCAGGCTAAAAAACAGAGATAAAAAGCAGGCGCGATGAGTTCTCAAAACGGAATGCATCCAAGGTAATCATCAATTCGAGAGTGTAATACGCAAAGGCGCGTGCGTTTGCTTAACCCTGACGCAACCGAGAGGTCTGGTGAGGATGATGATCGCCAGCACAAAGTTCGACTCGATCACCCTTTGAGCGTTCTAAACGCCCTCCAAATATGGGTGGCAACCCAAGTCCGTACTTAATGCATACCGAGCGCAGTCATCAACCCCCGGCAATCTGCAACTGCCACCTAACGTGCATCTCAAGAATTAGATTGGCTAAGTTATTCTTTTTTTATATAAATACTGCAGAGGATGGGCTGATCGTTTAGGATAGTGATTGATAACAAGAAGCATTCATTGCCTCACTTCGGAGACTGAACTTGGGTATCCACCTGTTCTTACAGCGCTTGCGCCCTGCTACTGTTGGGCGCAAGCCGACATCTTGGCTTGCGTCAGGCCTTGTCTGTTGCGTATTCATGTTGTTCGCAGCCTTGGGTTTCTGTGCAAACCAGGCCGTCGCCCAAACTACCGCAGACTGGCCCAGTAAGCCCTTGCGTGTCATTGTGCCCTACCCACCGGGCGCCGCAACCGACACCATCACCCGCATCATGATGGAAAGACTGGCGAAACGTTTAAAGCAAAACGTTATCGTCGAAAATAAAGGCGGTGCAAATAGCGCAGTCGGGACAGCGTTTGTCGCACGCGCAGAGCCCGATGGCTACACACTTTTAAGTGTGCTTGCAGCGTATGCCGTGAATCCGCATCTGCATAAGATGGCCTACCAACCCGAAGATCTCATCCCCATCAGTAAGATGGCCGACCTACCGAATTTTTTATTTGTCTCTAATCGTATCCCCGCAAACACACTTGAAGAACTACTCGAATATGGTCGCCGCCATCCAGGCAAACTGAACTATGCCTCAAGCGGTACAGGTTCAAGCGCACATATGTTGGGCGCGAGCTTGAGTCAACGCAGCGGCATCCCCATGCAACACGTGCCTTACAAAGGCAGTGCACTGGTGCTCACCGATATCCTGAGCGGCGAAGTTGCCTTCGTTTTTAGCTCGATGGTCGTCTTTATGCCGCATGTCAAAGAAGGCCGCCTCAAAGCGATCGCGATCAGCTCACCACAGCGCTGGCCCACCGAACCCAACACCCCCACCATGGAAGAAGCTGGCTTTCCAGGCTTCAATATGGTGTCGTGGGCGGGATTGATGGCACCGAAAGGTACACCGCGTGCGATCGTTGAGCGTGTCGCACGCGAAATTGCAGTCATCGTGCAAGACCCAGAGGTCAAAGAAAAACTCATGAAAGCGGGGCTCGTACCAGAAAGCAGCTCGCCAGAAGCGTTCGCGGCCTTGATCGTGCGCGACAGCGCTATGTATGGCGAGATTATTCGCGCCGGAAAAATTTCTGCAGACTAAACCTAACGGAGACATAAAAATGAGACACACACTCAAACGTCTGACAAAACGCCTTGCGCTCAGCACAGCACTTATTGCCCTTGGGTTTGCTTCAGCGGTCAGCCAGGCGGCCTTTCCTGACAAGCCCGTCACGATCGTCGTGCCCTATGGCGTAGGGGGCAGTTCAGACGCCCAAGCCCGTGTCGTCGCACAAGCGCTCAGCAAAAGATGGAACCAGCCAGTGGTGATTGATAACCGTGCAGGTGGCCAAACTGTGATTGGCACAAACCTCGTTGCCAAAGCGAAACCAGATGGTTACACGATTTTGTACGTCGCCTTTGCTTGGATTAGCAATCAGTTTTTAATCAAAGAATTACCCTATAAAGCCTCGGATCTATCTCCAATCACCACACTTGGAACGTATCCCTTGGCACTGATGGTTCGCAGCGACGTGCCGGCCAACACGGTCGCCGAATACATCGCCTATGCCAAAGCACAAAATCGGCCAATGAATTTTGGGATTTCAACGATTGGTGCCAGCATGCATTTCGCCGCACTCGAATTCTCAAATCAAACCGGTGTCCCGATGGCGTTTCCGCCCTATAAATCTGGCAGTATCGGTGCCTTGAATGACTTAATTGGTAAGCAAATCGACGGCATCTTTGAGGGCGCAGTGTTTAAACCTCATGCTGACGGCGGTCGAGTTAAAGCCATATTCATGGGTCAAAAAGACAGAATGCCTGGATGGGAT
>CAIYCP010000383.1 GCA_903924715.1 uncultured beta proteobacterium | reverse complement strand
TGATCAAGACTCCGGCAGGAAAAAAGCGTGACCAAACCGCGTTGGTCGCGATGCAAAGCCCATAGTGAATGAGAAAAATAGAATAAGAGCGCTGGCCAAGCCACGTCAGGATTCCGGGACGCGGCCAGCGGACGAGCCAACCGCGTTGCCCCGCGATACTGATCAGAATCGCGGTTGCAAGGGCGACCGCGATGGGGTTGCGATACTGCAGCCATAATGCAGTGGTGCCAAGCGTGACGGTAATGAGAGGCACGATACTGCCAAAGGATTGACGCGTTGACCAGTAGGCCAACATGCCTAGGGCGTACGCACCAAAAAAATAGGGCGCATAGTTCTCGTACCGATCGTTGCGATTGATCACCCACAACGAGCTGGCCGCCAGCGCGATGATCAGGCTCGGAAAGATCCAGCGCCAGTCGGGCGTCAGGCGGGCACTTAAGGCCGTGAGCAGTACGGTCACTATGAATAATTGAAAATCAATTGCCACGTACCAAACGCCTGCTGATAAAGCCTCGAAGCCGGTGAGGTCATGCACGAACAAGGCATGGGCCAAGAGTTGCGCAACACTGGGCGGTGCAGAAAGGGAGTCATGCACGAACCACGGCCGCACAAAGGCGGTGATTAAAATTGCAGCCGCGATTGCAAATATAAACGGGGTAACTAAGCGACGGTAACGCTTAAAAATTAAAGATAGAGCGGGGCGCGCAGTTGTTGGTTGCGTCAATTTGAGCGCATAGCCCTCGGGCGCAAGCTGTGCGGCCACTAAAAATCCCGCCAGAACGAAAAACATTTGAACGGCCAGACGTGCATACAGCTCAAGCGCATTAATGAATGCGGGCGCAGCTTCGCGTACGACTTCAGACATTGGGCCGTATACGGCCAAGTGGTGCATGACGATTGCAATACAGCCAATGCCTTTCATGGCATCGAGCAACGGCAAGCGAGATGTTTTCATGGGCTTATAAAAAATAACGCCCTGTTGTAAGCAGGGCGTTATTTTTATTTAGGTTTTGTGATAAATCTCAGAACCTTTTTTGACGAACTCAATCGCTTTTTCTTGCATCCCTGCTTTGAGCGCAGCATCGTTTTCGACACCGAGCTTTTTCGCATAGTCGCGCACATCTTGCGTAATTTTCATACTGCAAAAATGCGGGCCACACATCGAGCAAAAGTGCGCCACTTTCATAGAGTCTTTAGGCAAGGTCTCGTCATGAAAATCTTTAGCTGTGTCAGGATCCAGACCCAGATTGAACTGATCGTCCCAACGAAACTCAAAACGCGCCTTAGATAGGGCGTTGTCACGAATCGCAGCACCTGGGTGCCCTTTGGCCAGATCGGCTGCGTGTGCTGCGATCTTATAGGTGATGATGCCGTCTTTGACGTCTTTTTTATTAGGCAAGCCCAGATGCTCTTTAGGTGTGACGTAGCAAAGCATGGCGGTGCCATACCAGCCGATCAGCGCCGCGCCAATGCCAGAGGTAATGTGGTCGTAGCCTGGTGCGATATCGGTCGTTAAAGGACCCAGCGTGTAGAACGGCGCTTCGTCGCAATGCTTGAGCTGCATTTCCATATTTTCTTTGATCAATTGCATGGGCACGTGGCCCGGGCCCTCGATCATGACCTGCACGTCGTGCTGCCAGGCCACCTTGGTGAGTTCGCCTAAGGTTTTTAATTCAGCAAACTGTGCTTCGTCATTGGCGTCAAACCCTGAGCCTGGGCGCAAGCCATCACCGAGCGAAAAG
>CAIYCP010000382.1 GCA_903924715.1 uncultured beta proteobacterium | reverse complement strand
CTCGCGGACGGGGGTTCAATTCCCCCCGGCTCCACCAGTACCGCACATACCAACCTTTCGGGGTTGGTATTTTTTTGGCCGTTGGTTTGGGCTCAGACCCTTGACTATTCATGCCCGAGTCGTTCACCAAGAGTTAAATTATTTGTTGTCGTGCCACACAGTGACAATTTGTTGCACTTCTATTCTTGCAGATGCAGTTAGAAATTGAGATGATTTCGATATCGTGCTTGAGGAGTTGTTTAAATGGAAGCTAGAATTATTGCGTTAGAAGAGTTTGCTGTCGACGCACGTGATCGCCTTGCGCGCATTGAGACTCGATTAGATACCTTTGCGACCAAAGCAGACTTGCATCGCGAACTGCACGGTATGACTTGGCGGCTTTTTGGCGGGGCTTCAGCCTTAGTCGGTATCGTGTACTGGATTGCTCGCAATATTCACTAATACCGCCGCACTGCGCTGCAAAAGATCGGCCACGCAACTCTCACCGCAATAGCTAAGTTTGTACACGGGCGCCACCCCACCACCAAATCGCACAAGACCACCCTTTCGAGGTGGTCTTTTTTTTAGCGCTCGTTAGCTTGCTTTTTAAGTACTGCTTACGCCGCGCGTTGATCAAGCACGTCTTTGGCGACCCGAGAGGCTTCTAGCGCAGCGGGCCAACCGCAATACGCAGACGAGTGAATTAAGATTTCTTGTAATTCTGCTTTAGTCCAACCGTTATTCAATGCGCCATTGATATGCACAGCGAGCTCATGGGTTCTGCCTAAGGCGATCAGAATACTGACGGTTACCAGGCTACGTGATTTGACGTCGAGCCCAGGGCGCCCCCAAATTGCTCCCCACGCCAACCCCATGACAGTCTCTTGAAGCGGTTGAAGAAACTCATCTTCTTTTGCCTTTTTCAATGAACGATCAACGTGCGCATCACCTAACGTAGCGCGACGCATACGCTCACCTAAGGCAAGAATTTCGGGTGTAACGGGCTCAAAGGGCTTTGAAGAATTTGTCATACATGATCCGATGTTAATAATTTTGAAAGAGAAAAGCCCGATCAAACTTTCATCCGATCGGGCTTCGTACAAGCTAAGTTAACACAACCGTTTCTAGCGGCGAGTATCCTCAGCAAAAATATCCTTATCCTTGTTCTCGGGAACAAACAGTACACCGATCACAAAAGTCATACCCGCAATCACGATTGGATACCACAAGCCGTAGTATGGATCGCCTGTTTGCGCGATCATCGCAAAGGAGGTTGCAGGCAACAAGCCGCCAAACCAGCCATTACCAATGTGATACGGCAGCGACATACCGGTGTAGCGGATACGGGTTGGGAATAACTCGACCAGTGCAGCGGCAATCGGGCCATACACCATGGTGACCAACAACACGAGGTAAGTCAGAATCAAGACAAGCGGAAACACCTGAGCATTAAAGATGTCAAAAAATCCATTCATCTTGATGATGCCCTTGGCCGCCTGGCCAGCAATCGGATAACCACCAGCTACGAGCGCATCATTGACTGATTTTGTAAAGGCTGCAGGTGTAGTCTTGATTTGATCGCCAGTGAGTTTGGCGGTTTCATAACCAGCAATCTCAGTCGTGCCGACTTGAACTTTGGCCGGGATCGCGCCGGGCATGTATTGAACCGAATAGTTCACTGAACTACGTGCCAATAGCGCTTTGGTCACATCGCACGAACTAGTGAACTTAGCAGTTCCGACCGGGTTGAACTGAAACGTACAGTCTTTTTCATCCGCGATGACCGTCACTTTAGTGTTTTGCTGCGCAGCGTGCAACGCTGGGTTAGCGAGCTGGGTGATCGCTTTAAACACCGGGAAGTAAGTCACAACAGCAAGTAAGCAACCTGCCAGAATAATTTTCTTGCGTCCAATTCTGTCTGACAGCGAACCAAAAAAGACAAATCCTGCTGTGCCTAAAATCAGCGACCAAGCGATGAGTACGTTGGCGGTGAACATATCCAAGCGCAAAATCGTCTGTAAAAAGAACAACACGTAGAACTGGCCGGTGTACCAAACAACGGCCTGGCCCGCGACCAAACCAAACAAGGCGATCAACGCAAACTTACCGTTGCGCTAGGTACCAAACGCTTCTGCGATCGGTGCTTTTGAATTGGTCCCTTCTTCCTTCATCTTTTTGAAGGCAGGCGACTCTTCCATTTGCAAGCGAATCCAGACAGACACTGCCAACAAGAAAATCGACAGCAAGAACGGAATACGCCAGCCCCACTCAGCAAACTCTTTTTCACCTACGGTGGTGCGTACGACCAGGATCACCATCAACGACAGCAACAGACCGAGCGTTGCAGTCGTTTGAATCCAGCTTGTAAAAAAACCGCGCCGATTAGCAGGCGCATGCTCGGCCACATACACAACGGCACCGCCGTACTCACCGCCGAGGGCCAGGCCTTGCAGCATCCGCAGCGCGATCAAAATAATTGGCGCAGCCCAGCCGATCGTGTTGTAGCCAGGTAATAAGCCTACGACGAAGGTCGACAGACCCATGATCAGGATCGTCATCAGAAAGGTTTGCTTGCGGCCAATCATGTCGCCCAAGCGACCGAAGAACAGCGCACCGAAAGGACGCACCAGAAAGCCTGCTGCAAACGCGAGCAACGCAAACACATTACGTGTAGCTTCAGGAAACGAGGAGAAGAACTGCGCACCGATGATGGCTGCAAGCGAGCCATACAGGTAAAAGTCATACCACTCAAAAATAGTACCGGCTGACGAGGCGAGAATGACTCGCTTCTCTTCAGAGGTCATCGGACGCTTGCGATCGTCGATTGCGACAGAACTGGACGTGCTCATATAAGATCTCCGGAAAGTTGCGAGTGATCTCCGGAAAGTTGCGAGTAAACGCGTTTTATCTTTAGACTGTTACTGTAAAAAAACAAATAATATTTTGCGCCGAATATTATCAATCTCCCACACATCTGTCTTCACAATCTTCTGCTATTTGATCGAAACCTAGGGAAAACTATTAGATGACGCCATAGAAGCCTATTTGTCTTTTTCTGCTAGGCGCCGAGCACGTCTGACACGCCAACCGTAAGATAACTTTAGGCCTGAACCTCCTCCGACGGCTAATAATAAAATACCCACTAAAGCATTATTAGTTAAGCCCGATTCAAAGGCATCAAACCCG
>CAIYCP010000381.1 GCA_903924715.1 uncultured beta proteobacterium | reverse complement strand
GACGTGTTTGAGCGCCTTGCATTGTTGGGCAATCTCAACCGGTAACGACGTGTGATCAACAATCAGGATCTCAGCGTCACCTAACACCCCAGGGATTTGCTCTGGTGTGATGTCAGGCTGTTCGTTGACGAGCAAGGCGATGTCATCAGGCTGGTGTAAACGTCGTGCCACAACAGCCAGACTGCCATTGGCATCAATAAAAACAGCTTTCATGTTGCAAAATCCGAATAAAACACAATACCCGCATCATAACGGGGCTTTGGCGCAGAGCGAACCAGATTTTAGCGCTTGTACCGTGCGCTGGACATCCTGAATGCTACGATTCAAAAACGTTCGCGGCTTTACGAGTTTGAGGGATCTTTTGAACAAACAGGCGCACATCGTCATCATCGGGGCAGGCATCATCGGCGCAGCGAGCGCCTTTCAGTGCCTAAACGCCGGGTTTAAGGTCACCTTAATAGAGCCTGAAACACCCGGCGCCTCACAGGCCTCGAGCTACGGCAACGCGGGCTGGCTCTCTTCGCACTCGATTTTACCGCCCGCCTCACCCGGCATTTGGAAACAACTCCCCTCTTGGCTCGCAGATCCGCTAGGCCCTTTATCAGTGCGTTGGCGCTATTTTCCCCGCGCGCTCCCCTGGCTAGTGCGTTACCTCGTCGCAGCTTGGACTTACCCGCAACTCGAGCGAACCGCCCACGCATTACGCACCCTGCTGGCTGGCGCACCGGCGCTGCATCAACAGATGGCCGAGCAGGCCGGCGTGGCGGACTTGATTGAAAGACGCGGCTTGCTTCACGCCTTTTTATCGCGCGCCCATTTTTTAATGGACGCAAAAGCCTGGGAAATTCGTCGCAAGGAGGGCGTCACTTGGCAAGAGCTGGATGCCGCGGCCCTGGCACAGCTCGAACCTGACCTAGACCCCAAATACACCTTTGGTGTGTTTGTCGCCGAAACGGGCAGCTGCCGCAATCCTGGGGCCTACACTGCCGCATTGATTGAACACGCGCAAAACCGTGGCGCAACCCTCTTGCGAGAACAGGCAACAGGTTTTCGCCTTGAACAGGGCGTACTGAAGGCCGTTTTACTGAAAAATGGCGAGGTTTTATGCGATAAAGCGGTCATTGCCGTGGGGGCTCGATCAAAAGTACTCGCCGAACTGGCGGGCGACCGTGTCTCGCTTGAAACCGAACGCGGCTACCATGCCGTTTTGCCAGGCGTCACCGCCGGACCTCGCGTCCCCACCATGTTTGCCGATTGCAAAGTAGCCGTCAACACGATGGAGCACGGCCTCAGGGTTGCCGGTCAGGTCGAAATCGCTGCAACCGATGACACGCCAAACTGGCGCCGCGCCGAGATTTTGCGCGATCACCTGCTCGCGCTCTATCCCGGCTTACCTCGCGACTTACCCTCCGAACAAATCGAAATCTGGATGGGTCGTCGACCGAGCACGCCGGATGGACTACCCTGTATTGGCTTAGCGTCGGGCAGCAAAGATATTATTCATGCCTACGGACACGGTCACGTGGGATTAGTCGGGTCAGCGCGCACGGGGCGTTTAGTGGCCCAACTCGCCTCAGGCAACCCACCCGAAATCGATTTAACCCCGTTTAGACCGACCCGTTTTGTTTAAGCCCTGCACCACGGGCCAATCGTGTTTCAATTGTGGCGATGGTCTGCGAAATGAGGCACTAGGTTTTTAGGATGCTTATGAAGAATGCAGCTCTACAAGAAGATAGCGAAGACGTCGAATTTACGTCCGCCGAACGTGCCCGGGCTGCTCAAAAAAGCACCTGGATCAGCGTTGTCGTCAATATCCTCTTGTCAACCACCCAAATCAGCGTGGGTATTTTTTCTAAATCGCAGGCTTTAATCGCCGACGGCGTACATTCACTTTCAGATTTAATTGCTGACTTTGTCGTTCTGTTTGCCAGCCATCATAGCCAAAAGGATGCCGACGAAGATCATCCCTATGGGCATCAACGCTTTGAAACAGCGGCCTCGATGGTGCTAGGCGGCCTGTTACTCGCAGTCGCCTTTGGCATGTTGTGGTCTGCATTCGAAAAGCTCAAAGCCCCCCATGAAATTCCCTCGGTTCATAGCATCGCGTTGTGGGTAGCTGCCTTGGCGCTTGTGGCAAAAGAAACCCTGTTTCGTTACATGTTAAGCATTGCCAAAGCGGTCAAATCGAGCATGCTCGTCGCAAACGCTTGGCATGCCCGGTCCGATGCCGCATCTTCATTGGTTGTAGCCGTAGGCATCATCGGCAACCTGTTGGGCTATCCCATTCTGGATCCGATTGCCGCACTCATCGTCGGATTAATGGTGGGCAAAATGGGCTGGGAGTTTGGCTCAGACGCCTTCCATGACTTAATGGACCGTTCAGCCAATGACCAAGAGGTAAACGCCATCACTGAAACGTTACTTCAAACGCCCGGTGTCTTAGGCGTGCATGACGTGCGAACTCGCAAAATGGGCGACATGATTCTGGTTGATGCGCATATTGAAGTTGACGCTTTTTTGAGTGTTGAAACGGGGCACGACATTGGACTCGCTGCGCGTCACGCGGTGATGCAGCGTCATCGTGTCTTGAATCTTTTGACGCACATTGACCCTGTTCCGTCTAAGACGGATCCGAAAGCCACGGTAAAGACCTCGGCGCTCGTATAACAACAATGACCCTAACCATATGACCCCCTCCACCACGAAGCGCCCACGAACACTTTTTGAAAAAATATGGGATCAACATCTTGTGCTGCCGCGTGCCGCGGGGCCTTCGTTGGTTTACATCGACCGACATATCATTCACGAAGGTTCGTTTCACGCATTTAAAGACCTACGGGCGCGCGG
>CAIYCP010000380.1 GCA_903924715.1 uncultured beta proteobacterium | reverse complement strand
TAACTCTAGCTTGAGTGGCAACGTTTATACGGCGGGCAAAGCACCAACACCAATTGATGCACCACTCACAAGCAATAGTTACGCAAGCTTTAATCCCACCTTAGGTATTAAATACTATGTAAACGATAACGTTGATCTGCGCGCGGCGGTCTATCGAAACTTTGCGGCGCCGGGCATGAATCAGTTGTATCGAACTTTTTTGAGCGGCTCTTCGCTCACGATTGCCAATCCCAACTTGACGCCGCAAACCAACTTTGGACAAGAAATTGGTTTTGATCTACGCACCAAAGAAAAAGACGCAAGCCTCTCGGTGACGGTATTCAACAACAACTTGAGCAACTTTATCGATGGTGCAACGATGTGCACGACAGTCGAAACCTGTAATCCACTCATCGCAGGCACAGGCCTTGCAGCGGGCAGCATTACAAGCTTGAGGCAAAACGTCAACGCGGGTAGCGCAACGCTTCGTGGCTACGAAATTCTGGGCCAAGCCACCCTGTCAAAAACTGTCAAAGTCAATCTAGGCTTTACACAAACCTGGGCCTATTTGACTTCGTCTGACTATGTCGCATCGCCAACGAATGAGCAACTTGGTCAAGTGCCACCATGGATGGTCAATGCCGGTGTTCAATGGCAAGCGACGCATGAGTTGGCCTTGTCTGGTCAGTTGCAGTCGTTTCCATCGTTCTGGAACAACACGGCGCACACTCAATTAAATGACGGCGCCACTCTCGTCAATCTCGGTTTTAAATACCAAGTTGATAAAACAGTGCAGCTCTACGGCAACGTTCAGAACCTGTTCAATGTGAATTACCTAGCACAGGGCATGACCTATACCGCTTACCAGAGCAGTACGGTCACTTCATCAGGTGTGCCGAGCATGGGCCCACCACGCTGGTTCACGCTTGGCATCAGAGCAACCTTCTAATCGAACTCTCTCAAAACAGATCAATCTAAATGACTTCTATATCTAAACCCAAGCAAGCGTTAAGAAGTGCGGCTCATCGATTCGCCGATCGCCTCGGGCCGGCCTGCCTCGTAAGTATTACCTTGCTACTCACACACCCACTTGCGTTTGCGCAACACTCGCACGGGTCGCACGCTGCGCCAAACGCAAGCACACCCACCCAAAGCGTCGCACCTGCCGCGCCATGCAAAGACGCAACACTTCAGTGCGCGCGCTCAGCGACACCGCTTTTTACGCAAGACGGCGCACTCTGGTTAGCGTGGGCCGGCGGCGGTGCGATCACGATCGCTCGTTCAACCGATCTTGGTGCCACGTTTGAACCTAGCAAAGAAATCGCTCAACACGGGGTCTTTTTAGATACGGGCCCAGATGCACGACCCCAGTTAGTCGGCGATTCAACAGGTCATCTTGTTGTTGCCTACGGTTTTTTTCGCGACAAGAATTGGAATGCGCAAGTCAACGTTTCGCGCTCAACCGATGCGGGTAAAAGTTTTTCAGTACCCACCCCAATTAGTCAAGATCCGACAAGCCAACGGTTTCCTACCTTACTGACTGACCCTGAAGGTCAAATTTTTGCAAGCTGGATTGATAAGCGCATCGTTGCTCAAGCGAATAAGTCCGGCAAACAACAGCTGGGCGGTTCAATTGCCTATGCCTGGTCCGCGGATAGTGCCAAAACCTTTACGCAAGAAAGCATTGCGCAGCCTAATAGTTGTGAGTGTTGCCGCATTGCATCTGCGCTAACCCCAGACGGCTTGCCGGTTATTTTGTATCGTGCAATTTTTGAAGGCGCTGTACGCGACCACGCGATTCAAACCTTTACGGCTCGTACGCTTCCCGGCCCCACTCGCCGCGTCGCCATAGATAACTGGGCCACTGATAGCTGCCCGCATCACGGGCCCGCTTTAGCCGTCTCCCCTGCCGGTGTGCAGCACGTAGCTTGGTTTACGCAAGGCAGTGCGCGCACCGGAAGCTTCTATGCACGCTCAACAGATCAAGGCAAAACCTTTTCAACACCTGTCGCGATTGGAAACCCTGAGGCGATGCCAGGCCGCCCCTACTTACTCGCCACCTCAACCGGGCTTTGGTTAACCTGGAAAGAATTTGATGGAAAACGCACTGCTATCTTTGCGCAGCACTCGACCGATGACGGTGCGCAGTGGTCACCGCCAAAACTGATCGCTGAAACGGTCGGCTACTCTGATCACCCCTTATTGGTGCAACGCGATCACGTGGCCTATCTTTCGTGGCTGACCGCAGCGCAAGGCTATCGCTTGCTCAAGCTTGAGGCACCGGGCCCTGCGCTCGCTAGCTATGCGCCTGGCGACTGGAAAAAAATATTACAAGCGGGTGCAGGCAAGCCTCAGCTCGTGCACTTTTGGGGCTACACCTGCGGGCCCTGTCTTGAAGAGTTACCGCGGTGGGGCGACTTCTTAAAAGAGTCTTCAGCCCTCAAGACTATTTTTATTGAAGTGGACCAAGTGCCGCATGCCACCGCTTTGCAGGCACTCACTCTTGCAGGGCTTGCACAGGCCGACAATCGAGCAAGTACGGCAGTATTTGATGAATATATGCGCTATGAAATTGACCCGAAGTGGCTAGGCGAATTGCCGATCACGGTGTTGGTGAACGCCAAAGGTGAAGCCAGGCGCGTGCGAGGTGTCATTGATTTTGCACAATTGCGTGCCTGGCTACAAGCGCAATAATTTTAATTACTGACGTTTGAATTGAATCGGCACAAGCACAGAAGCGGCTACGTTTTGGCTACCACGCTTGGCAGGAACAAACCGCCACTGACGCACTGCTTGCAACGCAGCGTCATCTAAGCGTTCGAACCCACTCGATTGGCGCACCTCAACCTCGGCGGGCGCACCATCAGCGCTCACTCGTACAAATAATAAAACCGTACCCTCTTCTTTTAAGCGTCTGGATTGCGAGGGATAGGTGGGCGCCGGATTATGCAAATAGTCAGCATCGAAACGCGCTGCCGTGGATGCCTGCTCGGCATCGATGCCTTGTCGCGCGCCCCCTGCAGAATCCGCCGTTGCCGCGGCACTCGTCAGCGTTTGTGGTGGGGTCGCAGTACGTTGGACTGGTTTCGGTACAGGTGCAGGTGCTGGCACAGGCTTTGACTCACGCGGCGCCTCAAGCCTTGATCGCACTGCTGGCTCCGGCTGTGGTTGAGTCTGTTGCGTTAAGGCGATATCAATCTGCTCGGTTTCGACTGACTCTGCACTGGGCGCCTGAGCCGCTGCGCTGCTGGGCTGCACAGGCTCTTGCACGTGCGTGTCTTCAGCATTAGGGGTGTCGCCGTCTAAATCTTGAAGTGTCAAAATCGATACTTCAATCGGAGTCGGCGACCACGACCAGCTGAACAACCCAACCAATACCAACACATGCAACGCAATAACAACCGTCAACCGTGCAAGCGACGCGCCACGCTCTTTCGTGAACCAACGCATACTTTTAGCGGATGAGATATTTTCTGACACAACAAGATTTAGTTTTTTGCTTCGCGCCAGATCTCAGGCACAAACGTCAATTGGCCCTGATCATTTGAAATAAAAATTTCACCGTCTTGAATGTTTGCGTGCAAGACCATGCTTCGCTGGGTCTGCGCGGCTAACGCACGCGTATCCTCTGAGGGCAAACACACGACAGTCAAGTTACGCGCCCGCTCGAGCTTATTGCGGATGCCGTCCCACCAAATTTTGCTGTTCTGGCCGCTATAACAATAAATCACGACCTGTTTGGCTCGGCCACAGGCTTTTAAAATCCGACGTTCGTCAGGCTGTCCGACCTCAATCCACAGTTCAATCGAACCGGTGAGGTCTTTGAGCCAGATATCGG
>CAIYCP010000379.1 GCA_903924715.1 uncultured beta proteobacterium | reverse complement strand
TTGGCACCGACATACCAAGAATTTGCCAACGGATACAGGGTTGAGTCGCCGACTTCGTTCACGTGCTTGACCCACTTCTCTTCTGCATCCAAGTCAGCCTCGACACGTGTGTATTGTTTCTCTTTGACATGCTTGAGCAGATCAAAAATCCAATCCACGTGTTGCTCGATCGCTGAAATCATATTGGTTTTGACCGAGGGGCTACCCGGGCCGGTAATAATCAACATGTTCGGAAAACCTGCCGTCATCAAACCCAGATAGGTCTTGGGGCCCTCTGACCACTTTTTACGTAACTCAGCGCCGTCATTGACTTGAATATCAATATCCATAATCGCGCCCGTCATGGCATCAAAGCCTGTCGCAAAGATGATGGCATCAAACTCGTATTCAGCTTCAGTCGTTTTGATCCCTTTCTCGGTGATCTCAACGATTGGGGCATTTTTGATATTCACCAGAGTCACGTTCGGCCGATTGTAGGTTTCAAAATAATCGGTATCTAAAGGCAGGCGCTTCGTGCCGATGTAGTGATCGTTTGGGCACAAGATCTCAGCGACCTTCGCATCTTTCACGATCGTGCGGATTTTGCGGCGCACAAATTCAGAAACAGCCTCATTGGCGTCTTTATTGACTAACAGATCTTTGTACGAATACAAGAAGCTGATATTGCCGCCCGTGTTCCATTTCTTTTCAAAAATGACCTCGCGGGCCTCTTCAGAATCATCAAGTACATTTTTGCTAGGTGGGGGATAGCCGGAAATGCCGAAGGGAGTTTTATTTGCCTCAGCACGCGCTTGCTTGTAATTAGCCTTATGCTTTTTAACAACCTCAGCGGGTAGTTTGTAATTCACAGAAGGCACGCTGAAGTTCGCGGTGCGCTGAAACACATGCAAGTGTTTCGCTTCTTTTGCGACGACTGGAATCGTTTGAATCCCCGAAGCGCCTGTGCCGATAATACCCACGCGCTTTCCAGTGAAATCAACTTTTTCGTGCGGCCATTGACCCGTGTGATACCACTTGCCTTTGAAATTATTTAGACCTTTAAAGTCGGGCACGCGTGGCAACGATAAATTACCTGAAGCCATAATGCAGAAGTTGGCCGACACCACTTCACCAGTGGTCGTTGTTAAGGTCCAATTGTTTGTCTGACGATTAAACACTGCAGCTTTCACACGCGTGTTGAATTGAATATCCCGACGCAAATCAAAACGATCAGCCACATGATTGGCATATTTCAAAATATCGGGTTGAGCGGCAAAGCGCTCAGGCCATTCCCACTCTTGTTGCAGATCATCTGAAAACGAATATGAATACTCTAAGCTTTCAACGTCGCAGCGGGCACCAGGGTAGCGGTTCCAGTACCAGGTACCGCCCACGCCCTCGCCAGCCTCTAGCACCTTGACGCTGAGTTTGAGCTCACGCAAACGGTGCAAGGTGTACAGGCCGGCAAAACCGGCGCCAATGACGACGACGTCGTATTGTGAAGTGGGTGCTGCTGAAGTCATTGCTTGATCTCCGCTAATGCTGTTTTAGACTGATATGGCCATAGTCTAAACGGATTTTGATTGATCCCAAAGTCTCGAAAGTTTGACCTTGGGCAGCGGCGTGCCGTGTTATCAGCAACAGGTCGTATGCGGCACTGCAACATTACGGTCGCTGATAGCATCCTTGCACTTTGACTAAAAGTCAGTAACCTAGGCATTAGGATTGAATCGTCGCACTTGCCCACAATGAGAAGGCCCATGACAGACAAAATACTCAAAGCACTCGCCATCGCTTTCATGACCTGCAGCGCTGTGGGTACAACGCTGGCGGCTGACTCGAGCCCAAAATTCCCCATACAGCCTGTAAAAATTGTGGTTCCCTACACGCCCGGCGGCATCTCAGATCTGATGGGACGCTCACTGGCAACTTACCTTGAAAAAAAGTGGGGACAGCCTGTCATCATCGAAAATAAACCGGGCGCATCTGAGGCAGTTGGCGCAAGCTATGTCGCCAAAAGCAAACCCGATGGTTACACCATCTTGTTAGCGAGTGACACAGCGTTCTTAGTCAACCCTTTTTTAAAGAAGAGTCTGAACTACAACCCCGAAACGGATTTTGAACCGATCATTCGTATGGCAGAGGGCTACATGACCTTCTTGGTGGTTCGTGCCGATCTCAAAATTGGCACGCTGAAAGAACTCTTAGACAAAGCACAGAAAAATCCTGGGCAAGTCACCTACGGTTCAGAAGCTGTCGGTAGCCCTGCTGAGTTTCGTATGCGAATTTTGGGTGACTTGACCGGTGGTTACAAGATGAATCACATTCCCTATAACGGAATGGGGCCCATCATTAGTGACATGCTCGGCGGCCGCGTGGATAGCGCGTGGCTTCCGACTCACCTCGCAAAACAACAAATTGAAAGTAAGGCGATGGTTCCGCTTGCCACCAATGGCAACAAACGCAATTGGCTATTTCCAGACGTGCCTTCACTAACCGACTTGGGTTATGCGAACGCTGGGCTTACATTCAAAATAATGCTCGCAGCACCCGCGGGCACACCCAAGCCGATTGTCAATCAAATTGCAAACGACATCCGAGAGATTGTGAAAGATCCCGCTTTTGATGAAAAGCATATTCATACTAATGGCTATATGGCGATCGCCGATACGCCCGAAGAGTTTCGAGACTATCTAAAGACAGCCCGTCCCTTCTTGCAACAAGTCATTAAAGATGCCGGCTTTGAGCCTCAATAGAGCGTCGAGGCTTCTCTAAGCAAGCGCAATCACACAACCACGTACTTCATGCGCTTGACCTTAGACATATCCGTACCTTCAATACGGATCAAGCTTGTCGATGCTTTGCGCTCAGGCGAATGCAGGTCGCCTTCATTGTAGACATGCGCCACGCCTGGGGTCAGCGAGTACGTTCTAGTCACTTTTACTTTGCCGGGTTTATCCGCAGTGGCTTCTTCAATTTTTTGATAGTCACGCATTTCAGTGCTACCCCGTGCTTGGCCATAAATCGCCCACGAGTGCGCGTGGTCGTGTGGATCAGAACTTTTAGGGCTCAAGTAGTGATGGGCAATAATACAAAAGCCCAACTCAGAGTCTTCATAAATAATATCCCGCTCGCTGGTGGTAGGGCTGAGATGCTTGGCGATAAAAGCCTCATCCAGCAACACACCTTTTAAAACATCAGCGACTTTTTGACGACCAGCAGGCCCTGGATTATTTTTAAGAAGATCATGACACTGGCTGGCAAATTGTTCGAGAGTGTGGCTCATGTTGGCTGGCTCCGTTGTTGTTTTCAATAGGATTATGTTACCCCAACCTCGACCCGCAATGGAAATAAACAGGCAACCGCCCGGTTCTCGCCTGGATGTAGCGTTAACGGAGGATCTTTATGCCGGCAGGCCTCTTGAACATCTGGGCAGCGCGTCGAAAATCGACAGCCTTGAGGCAAATGAATTGGGCTGGGAATTTCACCTTTTAACGCGGCATTTAAGGGCCGGTCAAAACTCGGAAACGAGTCCGTTAAGGCCCGGGTGTAGGGATGCAAAGGCTTCGTTAACAACTCAACTGTGGGGCCCTGCTCAACGATACAACCTAGATACATGACCGAGGTACGTTGGCACAAATAACTGGCGACACCAAGATCGTGCGTAATGAATACAAGCGTCAAACCCATTTCAGTACACAACGTACGCAGCAAATTCAATAACTGAGCCTGGACCGAGACATCAAGTCCCGCCACGCATTCGTCTGCAATAATCACACGTGGCTCAGAGGCCAGCGCGCGGGCTACCGCAACACGACGCACCTGACCACCGGATAACTCCGACGGAAAGCGATCGAGCATACTTGCAGACAATCCTACTTTTTCAAGCAAGGCACTGACGCGCTGACGCACCTCTGATTCATTACATAAGCGATGCAACAACATGGGCTCGCCAAGAATATCTCCAACCCGCATCCGCGGATTCATTGAGCCCCGAGCATTTTGATAAATAAAAGAGACCTCACGAGAAAAAGCTTGTCGCGCTTGACGATCAAGCTGTCGCAATTCGGTTTGCCTAAAAAACAATCGGCCATTTGACGGTTGCTCAAGACCGAGCATCAGTCTAACCAAAGTTGATTTTCCTGAGCCACTCTCACCAACCAAGGCGACCGTATCCCCTTCGTTAATTTCAAGGCGCACACCATCTAACGCCTTCAGGCGCTTTTCTTCACCCGCAGGAGTTCGACCCACAACGTAGTATTTTTCGATATCTAATAATTGAAAGATACTCATCTGCTAGCATCCTTTGGATGGATCACATCAAGCTGCCAACAAGCGACCCTACGTCCTTCGCGCCATTCGAGTTTAGGGCGTTGCTCTTGGCACTTCGGCAACGCGTAAGAACACCGCGAGAAAAAGCGACAACCCGTCGGCATCTCGGATAATGAAGGGACCGTACCGGGCAGCGGCACTAACTCAGCCGAATCAAACTCAACCACACAAGAACGCAGCCCGATCGTGTACGGGTGCAGCGCTTGCTCAAGTACCAAATGCGCTGGTCCAGTTTCGACGATTTGTCCGGCATACATGACCGCTACATCATCACAGACTTGTGCCGTCAACGCCAAATCATGCAGCACAATGACTGCACTCGCCCCGGTGGCACGCACACGACGCAGAATTAAATCCATGATTTGAGCCTGTACCGTCACATCAAGTGCGCTCGTAGGCTCATCAGCAATCAATAGCTCGGGATCACACGCCAAGGCAATTGAAATCATCACGCGCTGCTGCATACCGCCTGACAATTGATGCGGGTAAGCCGATAAACGGGCCCGCGCATCTGGAATTCCAACACTATCGAGTAACTCAACAGCTCGTTCTAGTGCCTCTGCACGACTTAAGCCTAGATGGCGTCGTAGTGGTTCTGTGATTTGCTGTCCAATGGTAAAGCAAGGATCCAGCGACGTCGTCGCATCTTGAAAGATGAGTCCGATTTTTTTTCCGCGTAATTGGGCAAAGCGTTTGTCTGACAAGCCCACCAACTCTAGACCCTGATACAACATGCTTCCCGACAGCTCAACTTCGGGGGCCATCAAGAGGCCGATTAACGCCATCGCGAGGGTTGATTTTCCGGCGCCTGACTCGCCCACCAAGCCTAACGTGCGTCCCTCCGCGAGCGTGAGAGACACCTCATCAAGCACAGAGGCCTTGCCGCGTCGTAGCGTCAAGCCATCAATGCGCAGCAGTTCAGCGATCGGCGAATTCCCTGCGATTGCAACCTGCTCGTGGACCGCAGAATTGGTGTCAATCATCAACGACCCTCTGAGTTGGGGTTTAAGGCGTTACGCAGACCATCACCCAATAGCGTCAAACCAATCAGCAAAATCGCCAACGCTGCCCCCGGAAACCCGGAGATCCAAGGTGCCATCGTAATAAAACCTCGCCCCTCGGCAATGATCAAACCCCAATCGGGCGTCGGTGGCACCACACCAATCCCAAAGAACGAAAGTCCAGATGCCAAGAGAATTGCGGTACTGATACGAATGCCAGCCTGCACTAACAGCGATGACATCACGTTCGGTAGCAGATGGCGCAAAATAATTCGCCAACTTGAAACACCCATCAACTGTGCCGCCTCAATAAACGGAAGTGCTTTAACCTGCAAAACATCAGAACGAACAATTCTGGCAAACGGCCCGATAAAGGAGACCCCTAAGGCATAGATCAGATTTTCAACGCCGAGACCTAATACTGCAATGAAGGCCATCGCCAAGATAATTTCTGGAAAAGCTAAGATCGAATCTACAAGACGCATGAGTGCCCATTCAATCGGTCCACCGACCAAGCCCGCAATTAATCCAATCGACATGCCGCCAAGTAGTCCTAGCGATACGGAGGCGAATCCAATCCAAAGGGCAAGGCGCGCGCCGTACAGCACGCGTGAATAAACATCTTGGCCGAAGGAATCTGTACCCAACCAGTGCTCACCATTCGGAGGCTGCAAGGCAACCGAGAAATCCTGCAGGATCGGATCATGCGTTGCCAAAAATGGGGCGCACACAGCCATCAACAGATAGGCGCCAACGATGAGTAGACCGGCGATTGCGCTGGGCTGACGTCGGATCGGCACCCACCAACGTTTAATCCACGCCTGTTGAGGACACGATGCAGCGCTCCGAGGACCAGAAATCTCAGACATTTGAGTCAAACCTATGCACGCTTGCGCAGCCGGGGATCTAAAAATTGATACGCTTGATCAACTAAAAGATTGACGATAATAAAAAACAAGGCAGTCAAAATAATGCCCGCCTGCACCACAGCATATTCCCGACTTAAAACCGCCGTCGTGATCATCATGCCCAGACCCGGCACAGCAAAAACCACCTCTGTCATCACCGCGCCACGCAACAATCCACCTAATTGCAAACCAATCACGGTTACCAGCGGCATCAGTACGTTACGCATCGCATGCACGCAAACAACACGGTACATGGGTTCACCTCGCGCACGCACTGCAGAAATAAAGGGTTGATTCATCACTTCAATCAAACTAGCGCGGGTAGTAATCGAAATCAGGCCCGCGTAATACAAACCGAGTGTCATGGCGGGCAAAGCTAAGTGATGTAGGCCACCTACAAAGTCTTCCCAAGGCCTTACGAATCCCATCGTTGGAAACCAGCCCAAACCGACGCCAAACACCCAAATTAAAATGATGCCCAAATAAAAGCTGGGAAACGCAGAGCCCAACACTGAAAGCGATGACACACACCAGTCAACTGGACCGCCGCGCTTGAGTGCTGCGATCATGCCCGCAGGCACGCCCAAGGCCAAGGCAAAGATCAACGCCAACGCAGAGAGCCATAACGTAATAGGCAAAGCTTGCAATACGGCAAGCTGGAAAATATCTGCACGCGTGATGTATGACCGACCCCAATCGCCTTGAACGAAATTTCCCATCCATTTAAGGTATTGCACAGCGAGCGGCTGATCCAACCCAAGATCTTTAGTCAAACGAGCGTGAGCTTCCGGCGAATATTCAGCCCCCAGTAGTAGCGTGACTGGATCGCCAGGCGCGAGTTTTAAGAACCAAAAGGTCGCGACCGAGACGATCCATAGCACTAGCAGGGTTTGAAAGATCTTTTGAAATGATGTGTTTGCCAAAGGGTCAACTCTTAATCCAGACCGTGTGCATATTCATTAGATCAACCGGAACATACTTAAATCCTTGCACCTTTTTATTAAAAATTTTATAGACAGCCGTATGCGCAAGTATGGCAACCGGGGCGTCAGTTTGCATCATGATATCTTCGGCTTCGTAGTAGAGTTTCTTGCGCGTCGGCACATCCACGATTTCAGATGCTTTCAAAATCAATTCATCGAATTTTGGATTGCTATAACCCACATAATTCCAGGGTTTCCCGGTCATCCACTCAGGCCTGATCGTTTCATCAGGATCCAAATCCGCTTGCCACGCCTCATCATATAAATCAAAGTCTCCGGCATTACGGCGCTTCGTCAGTACCGCGGGATCCATAATTTCGAGCTTCGCTTTAATCCCGATCTTTGCCAACATTGGGATGATGAGTTGAGCATTTCGGCTACCGCTGCCACCATTAGAAGTGAAGGCTTCGGTCGCGATAAAAACCGGATTGATTTCTCCTTGAATCGCAGCTTTCGCACGATACTCTTGCGCACGCTTCAAATCGAAAAACTGCCCACGACCAGACTTAGCGATATCAGGATCATAAAACGCACTCATCGGTGGTGATATCAATGTGTACGCGGCTTTTGCGTCGCCGAAATAACCTTGCTTCACCAAGATATCGCGATCGATTGCAAAGGCAACGGCCAAGCGTAAATTCACATCATTGAATGGAGCACGCTTATTATTCATGCCCAAGAACGAATAGTTGCCCTCAATCTCGCCATACACATTGAGGTTCTTATTCGAACGTAACTGATTCATAAACTGGAACGGACAGGCGTCTAATCCATCAATTTGCCCTGACATCAAGGCCGCCACGGCTGATGTCGGCTCTTTAATTAACATGATCTGAATCTTATCTAAATAGGGCAAACCAGCTTCAAAGTAATCTGGGTTACGCGCGAGTTCAATCATCTCGTTTTCGCGCCATTGCACAAATTTGAAGGGACCCGTGCCAACTGGATTACGACCAAAATCCTTACCGTATTTTTCAACCGCAGAACGCGACACAATCGTGCCAGCCCTGCCCGTAGCGCCATTCATTGCGACCGGAAAGAAAGCAAAGGGCTTGACGTAACGAACCCTAACCGTCAGTGGATCCAACACGTCAACACCCTCCATATCCATCACCATCCAAGCATGGGGTGAAGCAACTGCTGGGTTTTTAACGCGCTCGAGACTCCATTTAACGGCTTCGGCATCACAAGGATCGCCATTATGAAATTTCACGCCGGGCCGTATTTTAAATACATGGGTCTTCTCATCGGTCATCTCCCACTTTTCTGCAAGATCGGGCACAAAGGTAACGGCTTTGCCGTCGTAAACCACCTTGAGCAGGCCGTTATAAATATTGTTGTGGATTTTGATCGCGGCAAGCGAGCCAGTGAAGTGTGGATCAAGCGTATCGGGCGGCACAATCTGCCCCCACTTGATTGAGCCACCGCGCTTGGGTTCGTCAGCAGCATGCGCTTCTCGCATCACACTCGCACCAAACAATGAAGAGGTGCCGGCTAACGCGGCTCCCGCGCCAAGCGTCTTCAAAAATCGACGGCGTTTGAAATCAGCTGCTAGCTGCTGTGCAAGCGAATACTTAAAATCATTGCTCATGTTGATGCGCCTCGTTAAGTGATCGGTACCGAAACACTCAAAGCAATTCTTGTGCCAGCATTATGATTTTGAATATTGTGCTAGCGTCTCGCCGTTAAGATCACCTTGCAGGCCGAGCGCTTGATCTTAAATAGTGCATTGCAGCAGCAGGATGCCTCTTACTGGTGCCTGACTAAAAAATTCAGCTAAGGAACATTTTTTGCGATCGAATAGACCGCGGCGACAAGTGCCGATGTTCAAACAGTACGTGCATGAAGAAGTGATCAAATGGGGACAGGTCGCCAAACAAGCTGGTGTCAGTATTGATCAGTAATGCCTCAGCCGTTTAAATGACAGGCAGACCAGTGGCCGGTTACCAACTCGCGTAACGGCGGCGCCTGCTCTGAACATACGGGCTTAGCATGCGGGCAGCGCGGATGAAAATGGCAACCTGTTGGCGGATTCAGCGGCGACGGGATTTCGCCTTTGATCGGCGTATAAGCAATATTGCGTCGATCTAGCCTTGGTACTTCAGCCAGTAAGGCTTGGGTGTAAGGATGATTAGGATGCTCATGAAGCTCGGTGGTTTGACCGATTTCGACCACGCGCCCTAGGTACATCACGACCACGCGATCAGCGATGTGACGTACCACCCCTAAGTCGTGGCTAATGAACAAATAGGTTAAAGCCAGGCGTTCGCGCAGATCCATAAATAGATTCAGCACCTGCGCTTGAATCGATACATCGAGCGCGGCCACGGCTTCGTCGCAGACTAATAAAGTGGGTTCAACGGCCAAAGCGCGCGCAATACCAATACGCGCCCGCTGGCCACCCGAAAACTGATGTGGAAAGCGCCTGACGTAAGAGGCATCGAGACCAACTTGTTCGAGCAAATGCGCGGCCTGCTCTTTTGCCTGACTGGCAGGGATTAGACCGTGCGCAATCGGGGCCTCGACAATCGCCTCGCCCACGCGCTTACGCGGGTTCAGCGAAGCAAAAGGATCCTGAAAGATCATCTGAATCTTGGGGCGGATGCCCGGCGCATGCTGCAAGGCCTTACCTTCAAACAAAACCTCGCCCTCGGTGGCCGAATACAGCCCCGCAATCACACGCCCGAGCGTCGACTTGCCGCAACCCGATTCACCCACCAAGCCAATCACTTCGCCCGCAGCGATTGAAAAAGATACTTGGTCGACTGCATGCACAGTTTGTGCAGGTGCAGCCAACCCGAACTTGGCAGCAAACCGCTCTATTAAATCTTGTGAGCTGGTGAAACGTTTGCTTACTTTACGCAAGTCAAGCAGTGGTGTTGTATGGCTCATGCATCGGCCTCGCTGAGAACTGCGAGCGGTCGCACGCAGCGCACGATCCGTTCGTCTGCAAACGCGCGTACCGGAGGGTCGACTGCGCAATCCTCACCAGCGAAGCTACAGCGATTGCGAAACGCACAGCCCTTAGGGCGATTGACCAGCGAAGGCGTCATGCCGGGAATCTGATGCAAGCGTTGTCCACGCGCATTGTTCGCAGGCACTGAATCCAGCAAGCCGCGGGTGTAAGGATGAAGTGGTGCGTTGAGCACTTGCTCAACGGGGCCGCTTTCAACAATACGACCGGCATACATGACCGCAACACGGTGTGCCAAACCCGCCACAACCGCTAAGTCGTGCGTAATCCAGATTAAGGCGGTACCCGTTTCGCGCGTTAGGCGCTGCATTTCAAACAAGATTTGACCTTGTACGGTCACATCAAGCGCAGTAGTTGGCTCGTCAGCAATAATCAGCGCCGGGCGCAACAACAGAGCAATTGCGATCGCCACGCGCTGACGCATGCCACCCGAAAACTGATGAGGATATTGTTTTAAGCGCTCGTCAGGCGACGCAATGCCGACTTGCACTAACACTTCACGGCAGCGCGCACGCGCCTGTTCAGCCGATATCGAGCGATGCGCTTGCAACGTTTCAATCATTTGCGTATCGACACGCAACACCGGATTCAGCGTCATCATTGGATCTTGAAAAATCATGGCAAGACGATCGCCGCGCAATTGCCGTAGAGCCTCTTCACTGGCACCTACTAATTCTTTGCCTTCAAAGCGGATGCTGCCTTGCGTAATTTTGCCCGGCGCATCAATCAGGCCCATGATTGAGAACCCCGTGACCGACTTGCCCGAGCCAGATTCACCGACCAAGCCCAAAATCTCGCCGGGCCGCACCTGCAGGCTGACATCATCGACTGCCGGCAACGAGCCCTGGCGGGTCGAAAACTCAGTGCGTAACGAAGTAATTTCTAAAAGTGACATAGATTCTTAGCGTGCAAGCCGTGGGTTCAACACGTCGCGCAACTGATCACCGACCAAATTGATCGCAACAATCGTCAGCAACAACGCAACGCCTGGGTAGACCGAAATCCAATATTTACCGGACAACATATATTCATAGCCGTTGGCGATCAGCAAGCCCAACGAAGGCTCGGTGATGGGCAAACCTAAGCCCAAAAAGGATAGTGTAGCCTCAAGAGCGATAGCATGTGCGACTTGCACAGTACCCACGACGATTAAGGGCGGCAAAGTATTAGGGATCAAATGTTTAAGCAACACGCGCCAGGTTGGCAAGCCTAAGCCGCGGGCCGCCTCCATGTATTCTTTGTTGCGCTCAACCAGTGCCGCTGACCTTGCAGTGCGGGCATAGTAGGCCCACTGCACAGTTACAAGCGCGATGATGACTTTTTCAATTCCAGTACCAAGCACTGCAATCAAAATAAGAGCTACCAAAATTGCCGGAAAGCCCAGCTGAATATCAACGATACGCATCAGAATCTGCTCGTAGCGTCCACCAAAAAAGGCTGCGCTCACACCTAAGCCAGCGCCCAGTGCTAAGGCAATCGCACCACTAATCACCCCAACCATCAACGACACGCGCAAACCATACAAGATGGCAGAAAACATATCGCGACCCATGCCATCCGTGCCCAGCACAAAGGTTGCACCCAGCATAGACTCAGAGCCTGGGGGCAGGCGCGAATCCATCAAATCTAGCTTTGCCAAATCATAAGGATTTTGCGGTGCAAGCCACGGTGCAAACACCGCAAGCAACAAGACGATCGCCAAGAGCGCCAGTCCAAATAAAGCGATACGCGATTGCGAAAAATCTCTGACAAATTGACGCCAAGGGGTGTCTTGAGCAATTGGCGCGACAGAAGGGGATGCGTTCATGAGCCAGCCTGTTCGTTAATTTTTAGCTGCGGTTAAACGCACGCGCGGATCGAGTATCGAATACAAAATATCGATCACGAGGTTGATGACGACAAACATCAATACGGTAATCATCAGATATGCCACGACGACTGGACGATCAAGTTGAAAGATCGAATCAATCACTAACTTACCCATACCGGGCCAGGCAAAAATCGACTCAGTCACGATGGCAAAGGCAATCACCGAGCCTAATTCAAGCCCAATCACAGTCACCAGGGGGATCATGATGTTTTTTAATAAGTGCACGCCAAGGATGCGCGTTTTGCGCAAACCCTTTGCGCGTGCAAAGCGTATGTAATCAAGTAACACGTTCTCGCGAACCTGCGCGCGGGTCAGTCGGATAATTAAACTCAGCTTAAACAAGGCCAAGTTAATGCCAGGAAGGATGGCATATTTCAAACCATCCCAATGCACGATCGAAAGCTTCATCCCCAAAAACTCTGTCGTCGGGCCGCGCCCAGTTGAAGGCAACCAGCCCAACTGAACAGCAAAAAGCATAATCAGCATCAGACCAACCCAAAACGTTGGCAAAGAAAAACCAATGATTGAAATTGCCATGATCGCTTTCGATATTTTGCTCTCGGGCTTCAGGCCTGCATACAGACCTAACGGGATCCCCACAAGAATTGAAATGAGCATTGCCACCGTGGCAAGCTCAAGCGTTGCTGGCATACGCTCAAAAATAACTTCGAGCGCGGGGCGACCATAGACAAAACTTTTTCCGAGGTCACCACTCACTGCATTTTTTAAAAACAACAGGTACTGCATCCAGCCCGGCTTATCCAACCCTAGGGCAACACGCGCACGGTCTCGTTCCATCTGATCTGCATCGGGGCTGATCAAAATTTCGACAGGGTCGCCTACAACAAATAGCCCTGCAAACACGAGCAAAGACGTAACTAGTAAGACCAGAGTCGTCTGCGACAAACGTCGCATGATGAAAACAAACATTATTTTTTCATCTTCACTTCGTGAGCGAGGGTGTACTGGTCTGCGCGGGCTGCGTAGGTTAGATTTGCTTTGGTCGCCCAGACTGAGACTTCATAATGCAAGGGGACAATACCCATTAACTCAATCGCCTTTTCACTGGCTAGCGCGAGTTTGGCACGGCGTTTTTCTTCATCAACTTCAAGCATAGCGGCCGTGGTCAGCGCATCTAACTCGGCGCTTGAAAAGCGACCTCGGTTAGCAGCGCCGTTACCTGTGGACGCATCATACGTCCCTAACAAAGAGCGCAAGGGCGAGCTTGTATCGCCGCTCTCAGAGGCCCACCCTGCCAACATGATCGAGAACTCAAGCTTCGAGCCACGCGAAAAGAAAATATTCGACGGCATCGTCTCAAGCTTGGTCACAATTCCAACGCGAGTTAAAAACTGCACAGCAGCTTGAGCAATTTTTTCGTCATTGATGTAACGATTATTAGGCGAGTGCAGCGTCAGCTGAAAACCATTTGGATAGCCGGCCTCGGCCAAGAGTTTTTTTGCACCTTCTGGATCATATTTTTCAACCGGTAAATTTTTACTCGTACCAAAAAACTGTTCGGCCATGAGTTGCCCGGCTGGCACTGCCATCGTTTCCATGATGCGTTCAACGATGACCTCACGATTCATCGCCTTTGAAATCGCACGCCTCACCCGCGGGTCCGTCAGAGGGTTTGCCTCTTCCATCGGTTTGCCATCAGCGGTACGTACGAAGGGTGAGTTCTTGGTGCGATTGGAATCCATGTGCAAATAAATGATTCGGTTCGACACCGCTTGCGCGATCGCCAAATCTTTATTGCTCGATAGGCGCTTGACGTCAGGAGTGGGAACGTATTCAATCATTTGCAGGTCGCCAGCAAGCAATGCGGCGACACGCGCCGCATTATTTGCGATCATGCGCATCTGCACGGTTGTCCAATCACCCTTTCCGCCCCAGTACTCGTCGTTCCGAGCAAAAACAACGCGGTCACCGGGCTTGTATTCAACAAATTTATAGGGGCCGGTGCCGATCATGGCCTTGCCGCTATTGAAGTCTTCAGTTTTGGCTGATTCTGCGACGGCCTTCGGTATGATTTGCGCCGAATTTAAATCTCGTATCAAGCCGGTATAGGGCTTAGCCGTCTTCAATATAAGCGTATGGGCATCGGGCGCAGTGGCCTCAGTGATCTGGCGCACATACAACGCAAAGGAGGCTGGGCTATTTGGTACGTCAGGGATACGCTTAAACGAAGCCAACACGTCTTCGGCTACAAAAGGCGAGCCGTCGTGCCATTTCACGCCTTTGCGCAGCTTAATCTCGTAAGTAAGTGGATCGATGTTGCGCCAGCTTTCCGCTAAACCAGGTTTGAGGTTTTGAAAAGAATCGGTCAAAAACAGCGGCTCAAAAACCTGCTTTGCAATCGAGATATTAGGCGTCAGATTGTGATAATGAGGGTCAAGAGACGTGATTGGGGCCGCCAATCCCACGATCAGCTCATTGGCGCTCAGCGATAAAGATTGAAACGATAGAAACACGACG
>CAIYCP010000378.1 GCA_903924715.1 uncultured beta proteobacterium | reverse complement strand
TGCCATTTCTCTTGGTTCTCCCACTCTTTTGGGTAACCGATCCCAGGTTTGGTTTCTACATTATTGAACCAGGCATACTCAACCCCATCGCGACTGGTCCAGACATTTTTGCAAGTGACCGAGCAGGTGTGGCAGCCAATACACTTATCCAGGTTCAGTACCATGCCGATTTGTGCGCGAATTTTCATATTGAATCCTTGACTTCGACGAGCGGCCCTTCTAGCCACTCAACTTTGTTCATCTTGCGCAGCACCACGAATTCGTCGCGATTACTACCCACTGTGCCGTAGTAGTTAAAGCCCCAGGCCTGCTGCGCATAACCGCCGATCATGTGAGTGGGTTTAAGTACCGTACGTGTGACTGAGTTATGAATCCCTCCTCGCATGCCGCTGGTTTGGGCGCCGGGCGTGTTGATAATTTTTTCTTGTGCGTGATACATCAGGCAGGTCCCGTCCGGTATGCGCTGACTGACAACGACGCGTGCGGTGAGTGTGCCGTTCACGTTAAAAATTTCAACCCAGTCGTTGTCAACGATGCCGGCTTTACGGGCTTCTTTCTCTGAAATCCAAACGTGCGGGCCACCGCGGCTTAGCGTAAGCATGCGTAGGTTGTCTGAATAGGTAGAGTGAATCCCCCATTTTTGATGGGGTGTGAGCCAATTCAGCACCAACTCTGTTTCTCCATTGGGTTTGAAACCCAACACAGGCTTGATAGTTTTGGTATCAATCGCGGGTTTATAGACGCACGAGCCTTCGCCAAAATCAAGCATCCAGCGATGGTCTTGATAAAACTGCTGACGACCCGTGAGGGTGCGCCACGGTATCAGTTCGTGCACATTGGTATAGCCGGCGTTGTAGCTGACCTCTTCGCTTTCAATGCCAGACCAGGTCGGCGCAGAAATAATCTTGCGTGGCTGTGCTTGCACATCACGAAATCGAATCTTGTCGTGTTCACGACCTTGCGCCATATGGCTATGGTCTCGCCCTGTGATCTTTGACAAGGCGGCCCAAGCCTTGACCGATACATGGCCATTGGTCTCAGGTGCGAAGGTCAAAATCATTTCGGCGGCATCAATTGCGGTGTCTAAACGTGGTCGACCTTTACCCACGCCTTCTTTTGCTACAGCTTTATTGATTGCCTTTAATTCTTGTACTTCGTGCTCGGTGTTCCAGTTGATCCCTTTTCCACCGTTTCCGAGTTTTTCAAGCAAAGGGCCCACAGAGGTAAATTTGTTATAGATCTCGCGGTAGTCACGTTCAACGACAGTCATATTCGGTGCTGTTTTGCCAGGTATTAAGTCGCATTCGCCGTGTTTCCAATCTTTCGGCTCAAAGGGTTGGCCAAGCTCACCTGGGGTATCGTGCATTAACGGTGTCAGCACTAAATCTTTGCGTGTTCCTAAATACGGCCCACCAATTTCGCTGAATTTTTTTGCAAGTAGTTTATAAATTTCCCAGTCGGTTTTGCTTTCCCATAAGGGTTGCACGGCCTCACTCAGGGGATGAATAAACGGATGCATATCTGAGGTATTCAGATCATCTTTTTCGTACCAGGTTGCTGTCGGTAAAACAATATCGCCATACAGACAGGTCGTGCTCATTCTGAAATCTAAGACAACAAGTAAATCGAGCTTCCCTTCTGCCGCTTCTGCGTGTGCCTTGACTTCGCTAGGCTTGATGGCATCGGCTTCGTCAGCAAACAAAGCATTTTGTGTGCCCAGTAGGTATTTCAGAAAATATTCATGTCCTTTACCACTTGAGCCTAGGATATTTGAGCGCCACACAAACATGTTGCGGGGAAAATTCTCAGGCGCATCGGGTTCGTCACAGCTCATACTCAGCGTGCCACTTTTTAATTGCTCGGTGGCATAGGCAACTGGATCTTGTCCTGCCGCTTCGGCTGCAGCAACGACCTCAAGCGGATTGATTTTTAACTGCGGTGCAGAGGGCAGCCAACCCATGCGTTCAGATTTTGCGTTCAAATCGAGCATGCTGAGCTTGTCATATTGTTTTGCATCAGCGGTGGGTGCCAAAATTTCATCAACGTGCAGCTTTTCGTGACGCCATTGACTGGTGTGTGCATAAAAAAAGCTCGTCCCATTCATTTGCCGAGGGGGGCGCGACCAGTCAAGTGCAAACGCCAATGGGGCCCAACCAAACTGAGGCCGTAATTTTTCTTGTCCAACATAATGCGCCCATCCCCCGCCACTTTTTCCAACACAGCCACACATCATCAGCAGGTTGATGATGCCGCGATAGGTCATATCCATGTGATACCAGTGGTTTAGTGCAGCACCAACGATGACCATCGACTTGCCTTCAGTGTCGTGCGCATTTTGTGCAAACTCGCGCGCCACTTGAATCACTAATTCTGGTTTGACGGTGGTGTGTTTTTGTTGCCAAGTTGGTGTGTAAGGAATATCTTCGTCGTAGCTCGAAGCGACGTTGCCGCCGCCCAAACCACGGTCGATGCCGTAGTTCGCCATTTGCAAGTCGTAGACGGTCGCAACTCTTGCAAGGCTGCCATCTGCGAGCGTCAATGTTTTGACGGGTACGTTGCGCACTAGCAGTTCGTTGTGTTCGCCTCCAAAATACGGAAACGCTACGCCGACGACTTCATCGTGATGCTCTAAAAGTGTGAGTGTGGCGTCGACGTCGCGGCCGCTTGCAGCATCTTTTTTCTCAAGATTCCAACGGCCAACTTGTTTGCCGTCGTTGACCTTTGCTTCTCCCCAACGCAAACCAATTGCACCATTAGGTACAACAAGTTCGCCTGTGATCGCGTCTAGCAAAAGGGTCTTCCACTCGGGGTTGTTTGCTTCGCCATGATTGAGCGAAAGATGTGACGCGCGCAAAAAATGATCGGGTACCCACTGTCCTTTGTGTTCTTTTAATAAGACGAGCATCGGCATGTCGGTGTACTGTTTTGCGTAGTCGCTAAAGTATGCAGATTTTCCGCTTAAGTGAAACTCTTTGAGAATCACGTGGCCCATGGCCATCGCGAGCGCTGCATCTGTACCTTGTTTGGGTGCCAGCCAAATATCGCCAAACTTGACCATCTCGCCGTAATCGCTTGAAACGGCGACGGTCTTTGTGCCCTTGTAGCGCACCTCTGTATAAAAATGGGCATCAGGCGTGCGTGTTTGTGGGACGTTTGAGCCCCACACCATCAGATACGTTGAGTTATACCAATCGGCGGATTCAGGTACATCAGTTTGTTCGCCCCAAACTTGGGGGCTCGCGGGTGGTAGATCACAGTACCAGTCGTAAAAACTCAGGCAGACGCCGCCGATCAAGCTGAGGTAGCGTGAGCCTGCGGCATACGACACCATCGACATCGCTGGAATAGGTGAAAATCCAATCACACGGTCCGGGCCGAATTTTTTGATTGTGTAGGCGTTGGCCGCAGCGATCATTTCAGTGACCGTGTTCCAGTCTGCACGTACAAAACCTCCCAAACCGCGCACACTTTTATAGCGCTTTGCGCGTTCAGGATTTTGACTGATATGTTCCCAGGCAGTGATCGGGTCCATACTCAGCCGCGCTTCGCGCCACATTTCCATTAAGCGGCCGCGCATCATGGGATGCTTGACGCGTTGGGCTGAATACACATACCAACTGTACGAGGCGCCTCGTGGACAGCCGCGAGGTTCGTGATTAGGCAGATCGGGACGTGTACGGGGATAATCTGTTTGCTGAGTTTCCCAGGTGATCAGACCGCTTTTAACGTAGACTTTCCAAGAACAAGAGCCCGTGCAGTTCACCCCGTGAGTTGACCGTACGATTTTGTCGTGTTGCCAACGTTGTCGGTAGGCGTTTTCCCATTTTCGGTCTTCATTCACCACCGCACCGTGGTTAGCCGAGAAGGTGTCCGTGGTGCGCGAAAGAAAATTTAACCGATCTAAAAAATGACTCATAACTGAACTCCATTAGTGCACTGATCACGTTTGATGGATGAGGTGTTTCGTATTAGCAGGGCATTGGCGCGTTACGACGTGCATACCAAAACCAGGTGACGACCACGCAACTGAAATAAAACACGACAAAGCACCAGAGGGCCGCGTGAGGTGTGCCAGTGATGTCAATCGAAGTGCCAAAACTTTTGGGAATAAAGAATCCACCATAGGCACCAATTGCGCCTGAAAAACCGAGTACGGCGGCAGCCTCTTTACCACCATCGATCAAGGCTTGTTTTTGTGAGGCAACATCCGGTCTGGCATTTTGCTGTCTCTCATTTAAAAAAATGACCGGAATCATGCGAAAGGTCGATCCGTTGCCGATCCCGGTCAAGGCAAATAAAAATATAAAAAGAGTCAGAAAGCCGCTGAAGTTGCCGGCATTACCTGCGCTTGGCAAAAAGTACATCACACCGATGACGGCCGCGATCAT
>CAIYCP010000377.1 GCA_903924715.1 uncultured beta proteobacterium | reverse complement strand
CCCATCAAGGTTTTCATTGTGGTTGACTTGCCCGCACCGTTTCGGCCCATCAACGCAACGACTTCACCACGCTTAACCTGAAAATCCACATCAAACAAAATCTGTGCCGCACCATACCAGGCATTTAAACGTTGAACCGACAGCAAAGTCGTGCCGGCGCTAGACGCTGAGTTCGTCTGGACCACCGCAGTCTGCTGCTGTTTGTGTTTAGCCTCAAGCATTGGCGGTACCGCATCTTCAAAGGTTGTACCCGCACCGAAATACACCTCCTGTACTTTGGAATCTGCGCGAATTTCCTCTGGCCTGCCCTGAGCGATCAACCGCCCGCGCGCCAACACAATCATGCGATCCGCATGTGCAAACACCACATCCATGCTGTGCTCTGTAAATAGCACCGCGATCTGTTGCTCGATGACAAGTCGCTTAGTCAAGGCCATTAAATCGTGACGCTCTTTAGGCGCCATGCCCGCGGTGGGTTCATCCATCAGCAATAGGCGCGGACGATTGGCCAAGGCAATTGCCAACTCTACACGCTTAATATCGCTGTAGGCGAGATCGCTGCAGGGGCGCTCGGCCTGCTGCGCCATACCGACCTGATCAAGCAACTCAAGCGCCCGCGCATATTCATGCGAACGCGCAGAACTCAAACAAGAAAAAATCTGACCGGCGTGTGACAGCAACGCCATCTGTACGTTTTCGATCACCGTTAGTGATGAGAAGGTTTCAGCGATCTGAAAGGTTCGTCCAATGCCCAAGCGCCAAATGTCACGGGGCACCCGGCCAACGAGTTCTTGTCCATCGAACAGAATCGAACCGCGATCTGCTTGCAATTGACCATTGACCATATTAAAGGTCGTTGATTTTCCTGCACCATTCGGGCCGATCAATGCTAGCAATTCGCCCGCCCGAAGATCAAACGAAATGCCATCGACCGCCTTCACCCCGCCAAAAGACTTGCCAATATCCTTGACGACTAGCAAGCTCATGCGGACTCCTTGGCGCTCACGCGCTGACTCAGGCGCCGAGCAAAACCAGCCAGACCTTCTGGGAACAACAACACGAGCAACAAAATAATGCCCCCTAACATTGCACGCCAATATTCGGTGTTACGCGCGACCACATCGTGAAGCCAGGTGAAACTCACCGCCCCCACAATCGGCCCCGCCAACGTTTGAATGCCGCCTAGCAGCACCATGACCAAACCATCAACCGAACGACTGACATGTAGCGTCTCAGGCGAAATGCTCCCCTTCGAAAAAGCGTATAGCGCGCCCGCCAAACCGGCAAAAACGCCAGCGACCACGAAGGCAACCCACTGCACGCGCTTGACATCGATCCCGATCGCATCTGCACGCATCGGCGAATCACGCCCAGCACGCATCGCATAACCAAGCGGTGCATACAACATGCGACGAAGCACCCAGACACTGAGCACCACGCACGTCAGCGTTAGAAAATAGTAGTGTGTTTTGTTCGTTAACCACGCGGCAGGCCAGACACCCGTTAACCCATTGCTGCCTCCGGTCAGCGCGTCCCACTGAAAAACAACGGCCCAGGTAATTTGCGCGAAAGCCAACGTGAGCATAGCCAAATAAACACCCGATAACCGCACACTAAACCAACCAAACAAGAGCGCCCCCAGACCGGCCACGACGGGCGCCAACACCAAGGCAAACTCCATGGGCAAGCCGAGCCCTTTAAAGAGCAGTGCTGCGCCATACGCGCCCAAACCAAAATAGGCGGCATGGCCAAATGAAT
>CAIYCP010000376.1 GCA_903924715.1 uncultured beta proteobacterium | reverse complement strand
TGAAAATGAAGACTCTATCCGAGACCTCAACGCCAGACTCCGATCAGGCCATCTACGTCGTCGGTACAGCGACCTATTTAGTGACATTCTTTTTGCGAAGCATGGGCTTTGCACAAACGGATGTTGAGATTTTTATAATTCCCTTCATTTTTTCAGCCCTCGCGATGGTCTCTTATCTTTTGCTTAAGAAGATCGTGCCGGCTAAATGGTTATTTCTTGTCTTTGTCAGCCTCTGTGTCGTCGTGATGCTTGGCTCTTGGTACGTGAATACGCCCAAAACTGAAGATGAGTGCGTGTTGAGCCAAATAAAATCAGCGCGCAATCCCGCCGCTGTCAGTCAGATCAACAGGTCGTGCTACGACAAGTTTAATTAAAGCGTTCGTAGCATAACAACCAGTGCGCAAGCGCATTTGGCTTTGATTTCGCCATAACTTATTCAGGAAAGTGGATCAACTCGCAGTTGTAATCTCCGCGTTTCATGCGGAGATTATTCTGCCTATTTACCGCAAGCGCGAGTCAATCGCCGCAATACTTAGGGCAATTATGTCTTTTGTGCCTGCTGTCGGCCATAGTGAACTGACGCCATTTTCCTGCTCCGTTTGGACAGGAATTGGACACAATAAGGCTAAACCAGTCTAAGGCGTTGAAATAAAAGGCGTTTTAACTCGCCTCAACCGCCTTGACCATATCTTCAATCACTTTTTTCGCATCGCCAAACACCATCATGGTTTTGTCCATGTAGAAAAGTTCGTTATCGAGGCCTGCATAGCCCGAGGCCATCGAACGCTTGTTGACGATAATGGTTTTTGCTTTGTAGGCTTCTAAGATCGGCATCCCAGCGATGGGTGATTTTGGATCTGTTTTGGCGGCAGGGTTCACCACATCGTTTGCGCCCAACACCAAGACTACGTCTGTTTGTGCAAACTCACTGTTGATGTCTTCCATCTCAAAGACTTGGTCGTAAGGCACTTCGGCTTCGGCAAGCAGCACGTTCATGTGACCAGGCATACGGCCGGCAACAGGGTGAATCGCATACTTCACGATCACGCCATGCTCAGTGAGCTTCTCGGCCAACTCTTTTAAGGCGTGCTGCGCCCGGGCCACCGCTAAGCCATAGCCTGGCACGATGGTGACTGTTTCGGCGTTGGTTAACAAAAAGGCTGCGTCGTCTGAGCTACCCGAACGCACGTTGCGTTGCTCGGCTGAGCCAGCTGCAGCAGCGCCATCACTGGTGCCGCCAAAACCGCCCAAGATCACGTTAAAGAACGAGCGGTTCATGGCCTTACACATGATGTAAGACAAGCTCGCACCCGAAGAGCCCACCAGTGAGCCCGCAATAATCAGCATCGGATTGTTGAGCGAAAAGCCAATGCCAGCCGCTGCCCAACCCGAATAGCTATTGAGCATAGACACCACAACCGGCATGTCTGCACCGCCAATCGGGATAATGATGAGAACGCCCAGCACAAAGGCAATCAGCGTCATCAGCACAAAAGGTGTCCAGCTTTGCGTGAGCATGAACCAGAGTCCACAACCCAGCATGGCAAGCGCCAGCGCAAGGTTAAACATGTGCTGACCCGGAAACGAAACCGGTGCACCTTGAAACAGCCTGAACTTATAGGCGCCTGAGAGCTTACCAAACGCAATCACCGAGCCCGAGAAGGTAATCGCACCGACAAAGGTGCCGATGAATAACTCAAGACGATTGCCAACCGGAATCGGTTGACCTGCGGCGGCGACATTAAAGGCATGCGGTTCGGCCACGATGGCAACCGCGATGGCAACCGCTGCTAAACCAATCATGCTGTGCATGAAGGCTACGAGCTCTGGCATTTTGGTCATTTCAACGCGCTTGGCCATCAGTGTGCCAATCGTGCCACCAATCAATAAGCCAACCAACACCCAGGCTAAACCTGTGAGTGCGTGCGCTTCACGTGCCAAGCCCACGATCAGGGCGCCCGTGGTGAGTACTGCAATGACCATCCCGATCATGCCAAAGGCATTGCCCAGTCGTGAGGTGGTTGGATGTGAAAGACCTTTAAGCGCCTGAATAAAACAGACAGAGGCAATCAGGTACAACAGCGTGACGACATTAATCGAGATCATGCTTGACCTCTGCTGGTGTCGGCGGTGTCTTGTTTGGCTTTAGGTGTTTTTTTCTTAAACATTTCAAGCAT
>CAIYCP010000375.1 GCA_903924715.1 uncultured beta proteobacterium | reverse complement strand
CTTGTTCGATACCCTAAAATGTCGTAAAAAGAGTCACCATGACAATTATGGAACAAACCCAACACCTGCTGTTAAACATTGGCGCAAGCCCCATTATGTATTTGATGATAGGTCTTGCTTTGGTGGCGTTAACCATTATTTTTGAACGGTTTTGGGTGTTTCACACAGCCGACCAAGATATCGATCCTCTTGCGCGCGATCTTGAAAATTTATTGAATGAAGACAACTGGGCCGCTGCCTGCACCCGGGCGGCACAATCACCCTCGGTGGCCGGCAGCGTGGCTGTGGCTGGGCTTCGCCAGCGGCATCGGGGGCGAGCGGCAGCACTTAGAATTATGGCGGGTGCACAAGGCTTACAGCGCGCTCGTTTAGAGATGCGCCTCAGTTTTTTAGGCACGTTAGGCAACAATGCGCCATTTGTGGGGTTATTTGGCACAGTCATTGGGGTGATTGCGGCTTTTGAACACTTAAGCCAAAGCAGCCATGCTGCAGGTGGGGGGGCCTCCACTGCAGTGATGGCTAGTATTGCCGAGGCTTTGGTTTCGACGGCGATTGGTCTTTTGCTCGCCATCCCAGCCGTTGTGGCGTTTAATTATTTTCAACGGCGCATTAAGATCTTATTGGCTCAAAGTGATGCTGTGACCGCTCTTTTGGCAGCCTTTTTACCTGAACACCCGAAGCTTTAAGATGGCTGCCCAAGTTTCGTCAGAAGATGAAATTGTTGGCATCAATATTACACCTTTGGTGGATGTGATGCTGGTTTTATTGGTGATTGTGGTGGTGACCTCACGCATGGATCAAATGCAGGGTGTACCGATGGATTTACCTCAAGCAAGCACTTCCGAAGCTGTGCAAACCGTCTGGACTGTGACGATGGATGCCGCCCATCACCTCGATCTAAATGGTGAAACGCTAGGCTCTGTTGTTGATCTTCAATCTCGTATGCAATCGGCTGTGCAGCATGATCCTCAATTGCGGGTGGTCATTCAAGCAGCCAAACAAACGCCGCATGGCGATGTTTTGCATGTGCTTGATCGGCTGCGGTTGGTCGGCGCACGTCATATTGCTTTTGCTGCTGAGCCTGAGCCTGCTTCCCCATCTCCAATGCCCCCCTCGCCATGAGCGAAGATCTTGCCCCGCCGAGTTTAGTGAGCAGCTTAGGGCTAACAGCTTTGAATCCATCAAGCTTTCAACACAATGCATTCGCCTTGTTCGCCGCAATCTTGGTGTATAGCAGCCTTGCTTGGGGATTGAGTTTACAAAAATCATCGAGAAATAGCCTGCCCATGCATCAAGCAGAAGTTTTTGAATTAGAAGCGCCGCCGCCCCTCAAAGCTCTGCCACCGCTCTCATTGCCGCCACCGCCGCCGCCCAAGGCTGCGCGTGTGCCACACAAAGTCGCCGCTCCAGCCAAAGTAGGGGCTTTATTAACAGCCCAACCGCCGCCTACGGCATCTGCTCATGCAGCGGAGCCAGAGCCTGTCTCTTTTTTGTCTGATCCGCATGGTGGCAGTTATGGCAGTACCGTTGTCGCCCAAGGAAGCCATCAGAGCGCCCCAGGCGGTTTTGCCAAGCCTGCTGAAGCCGGCGATGCGTCGACCATGCAGGGCGTGACCGCACCGAAGCTCAAAGCAGGGGCAGATGTTTGTAAAGGTTTTTTTCCGGCCCAAGCTGTGGCGAACGATGCTCGGGTGCAGGTGTTGGTGCACGTCGATGCAGACGGCTTAATAAGTCAACTTGATGTCATCCGTGAAGAGCCCCCCAATCAAGGTTTTTTTGCCGCCGCCCGACGTTGTTTGCAAGCGCAGCGTTTTAGGCCGGCACGCAATGCACAAAATGAAAACATAGAAGCAGAGTTACCCCTCACGTTGCGGTTTACGCGATGAAGCGATAATCTTGCGTCTTTTAAGGGGTGTGCACACTCAATGTGCGTTTTGCCCAACTGACGCCGCCGCGGTTATCACGCAGGACAAACCACATCACAATATTTTGCCCAACAGCCCCAGCTCTTGCTTTAAAGCCAGTTTGTGGCGTGTAGGCATCGCGTCCTGAATGTTCAAATAAACCCTCGGTGGCGTAATAATTGATTAGAATATTTTCAGTATAGCTTACGCCAAATTCATTGGTGCCCTTCTCCCAACTGGCAGCTTGAGCGTTGGCAGCAATT
>CAIYCP010000374.1 GCA_903924715.1 uncultured beta proteobacterium | reverse complement strand
TTCTCGTGAAAATCCTGGCAAGCTCAGCTATGGCGCCAGTTCAAATGCCAATGCCTTACCCATGGAGCTGTTCAAAATACTCACAAAAACGGATATCGTGCATGTGCCCTATCGTGGGTCAGGACCCATGCTCAACGATTTGCTGGGTGGTCAGGTTGAACTGTCGATGAGTGGTGCAGCCGCACCGTTGCCGCATGTGCGTGCGGGCTCTTTGCGTGTGCTGGGGATCGGAGACGATCGCCGTTCGACCAGCCTTCCAGAGTTTGCGACCATCAGTGAGTCGGGTGTACCTGGCTTTCAAACCTTACAGTGGAGTGGCGTGTATGCGCCGGCCGCAACCCCTCGCGTGATCATTGAACGCCTAAATCGAGAGATTGTTGCGATTTTAAAAGACCCCATATTTATCAAACAAATCATTGAGGTTGGGTTTGATCCGGTTGTTGGAATAAACACACCCGAAGCGTGGGGTGCGTTGGTTGCTGGCGAGGTCAAAAAATGGAGCGCCATTGTCAAGCAAGCGGGGCTTAAAGCAGATTAGCAAGTTCGTGCACGTTAACTTTTTTAAATAGTGATTCAAACAAGACTATGGATAGCCACCCTCAATCTTTATTACCTGGTGCCACACAACAACTCGCTGAGTTTGCGGCTGGTGTCGATTATGCAATGATCCCTGCTGAAGTCATTGACCGCATGAAGACCAGTTTTCTGGATAGTGTTGGTTGCTGTTTGTTTGGTGCGACGCTACCTTGGACACAGCGCGTGCAAGCGATGATCGAAGAAGAGGGCGCTCGTCCGGTCGCTTCGATTTTTGGTGCAGGCAAAAAAACGTCGGTCGCGGGTGCTGTGTTGATCAATTCGACCGCGGGTCACGCCTTCGAATTAGATGACATTCATAAAGAGTCGATTGTTCATGCGGGGTCCATTGCAACGCCTGTGGTGGTGGCCTTGGCCGAGCAGGCAGGTGGTGCGAGCGGTAAAACGCTGTTAACTGCGATGACAACGGGTTATGAAATTGGGACTCGCGTCGGAAATGCAGCAACCATGGGTTTGTTTTTTAGAGGCTTTCATCCTCAGGGGACCTCGGGGGCCTTTGTTGCCGCAGCGTCTGCAGCCAAGATGCTTAAGCTGAATGCGCCTCGTATGCAACATGCGCTGGGTATCGTGGGTTCCCAAGCAGGTGGCTTAATGGCCGCACAAGAAGGCGCAATGGTTAAGCGGTTTCATTCAGGCCGCGCCGCGCAGAGTGGTGTGTATTCGGCTTATTTGGCACAACGCGATTTCACAGGGATTAGCGATGTGCTTGAGGCAGGTTACGGCGGTTATTTAAGTTCGTATTCTGACAAGCCGAACGCCAGTCGCTTAACCGAAGATTTGGGCACTGTTTGGGAGACCGCGAAGGTCGGCTATAAGCCCCACGCGTGCGTCACCAGTATTCATTCTGCACTTGATGCGTTTGCATACTTACTCAATACCCATCACTTGACGCCAGATGATTTGGTCAAAGTTGAAATTGGGATGAGTCCAATGACCTATACCCACTGCGCCTGGGAGTACAAAGCGCAGGGGGTCACTGCGGCACAGATGAATTTGTTTTACGGTATCGCCGTGATTGGGTTCGATGGCATGGCGTTTGTCGCTCAATATGCCGAAAGTCGTCTGGCTGATCCTAAGATCTTAGATTTCATTACACGCATTCACGCTCGAATCGATCCTGAAATTGAAGCGATGGGTGCGGCCTATCGGCACGCAGCTCGCGTGACCGTGACCACACGCGATGGACGTAGCTTTCATCACGAGATTCTGAATCGGCGCGGTAGCCCAGAAAATCCATTGGCCCACGATGATGTGGTCTATAAGTTTCGTAACGTGGTTGAGTCATGCTTGACCGCAAAGAACATTGATCGTGTGATTGCGTTAATCGCTCAGTTAGACGAACTAACTGATACCTCTGAACTTTTTACACTGTTAGCGGCCGCGCGTAACAGTTAAATAAAATTTTTGACTTCAACTTGTTTTTAATCTTTCAGTAGGATTTTTTAATATCATGAAACACACTACAACTTCTTCAAACACCTTGGCGGATCAGCTTGCTGCGCATTTTTCAAAATTTGATTATGCACACTTAACCGAAGCGACAAAAAAATCAGTTAAGCGCTTGTTGTTGGATTATCTTGGTGTTGCAATTTCAGGCAGCCAAAGTGAAAGCGGCCAGGTTGCACGCAAGTTTGCAGCCATTACAGGGGGCCACGCTGAGTCCACATTGATTGGTGGCGAGGGTCGAGTACCGGCCATGCAGGCGGCCTTTGCCAATGCAATTTCTTCGCACAGCATTGAACTTGATGATATCGACGTGCTTGCGTTGTTTCACTTCAGCCCTCCTGTTTATTCTTCGGCCTTGTCAACGGCAGAGCAGGTAGGTGCAAGTGGTAAAGCGTTATTGGTTGCGTTGGCCGCAGGGTGCGAAATGATGGAGCGTCTGAGTAAGGCGGCAAATTCTTCTTTGCGGAATCGCGGCTTTCACACGACGCCAACAACAGGTGTATTTGGGGCCACAATTGCAGCGGCTAAATTACAAGGGCTATCTGAAGAACAAATCGTGTCTGCGTTGGGCATGGCGGGCGCCTCGGCTTCAGGTTTAATGGAAATGTACGGCCCTTCGATGCAAAAGCGGTTTAACCCAGGCCCCGCTGCGCGTAATGGTGTGACCGCGGCCACCATGGCAGGTTTAGGGTTTACGGGTGCTGCGACAATTTTTGAAGGTGAACGTGGCTTTTTAGCGGCCTTCACAGATAAAAGCGATCCTTCGCAGCTCGTGAAAGATTTTTCACAGCCTTACCAGCTGGATATCGAATTTAAGCCCTATTCATGCGCTCGCCCGATCCATAACGCGATTGACTGCGCGCTTGAGATTCGCCGTAAACATGCGCCCGACTTGAAGCGCATTCGTGCCATTGAGATGGCGCGTCATTCTGACTGGGCGCTTTATCATCAAAATAAGCGTCCACAAACGTATCACGAAGCTCAAGTGAGTCTGCCGTATTCGGTTGCGGTCGCCTTGCTCGACGGTCAAGCGCTATTCGCGCAGTACAACGATGCCCGTCTTGGCGAAGCTGAGTTGATTCGTTTGACTGATTTGGTCAATATTACCGTTGACGATTCGTTGCCGCGCGGTGTGTCGTGTTTGATGACGATGGTGATGGATGATGGGTCTAAATTTGTATCTCAGATTGACTACCCTAAGGGATCCATTCAAAACTCAATGAGCGATGATGAATTGCGTGGAAAATTCGATAGCCTGGTGATCCCCGTGTTGGGTGCTAAGCGCGCGGCTGAAATTGCCGCCGCCGTTGCTTCAATCGAGAATTGCGCGAATGTGGGTGATTTGATGAAATTGACGTCAAAAGCAGCTGGTTAAGTTTGCGAGTGAATATGAATCCCACAGCTGACCTGCCATGCTATGAGGTGATTGCCTTAAAGTATGCAACCCGCGATGGTCGACGTCCCGATCATTTTGTGGGGGGCGATCCCCACGACGTACCAATGCCAATGGATTATTACCTTTGGGTGATCAGGGATGGGCAGCGTCTGGTTTTAGTGGACACAGGCTTTAATCAAGACATGGCCGACAAACGGCACCGCACGTTATTGCGTCGTCCGGCCGATGCGTTAAAGCTGTTGGGGATTGATACAAAAGAGGTACCCGAAATCGTCATCACACATTTGCACAATGATCACGTGGGTACCTTCGATGAATTTCCGAAAGCAAAGTTTCATCTGCAAGAAGATGAGATGGCGTTTGCGACAGGCCGCTACATGTGCTGCGATCGTTTCAGTCGTGCGTTTGAAGTGGATCACGTCGCGGGGATGATTCGGCTTGTGTATAAAGACCGAGTGATCTTTCATCAGGGCGATGCAACCATTGCACCTGGCATTAGTGTGCATAAAATTGGTGGTCACACCGCGGGGATGCAGGTGGTACGCGTGCATACCGCGCGTGGCTGGGTCGTGCTGGCCTCAGATACAAGTCATTACTATGAGCATTTTGAGCAGAAGCGTTGCTTTCATTTGGTGTATCACCTGGGTCAGGCGATCGAGGGGTATGATCGCTTACTTGCCTTGGCCCAGTCGCCGCGTCACGTGATTCCTGGGCATGATCCTTTGGTCGTGCATCGTTATCCACCTGTTTCAATTGCTTTGAAAGGGATCGCGATGAGACTTGACCTAGACCCCGTGGCCGAATAACGGTTGGATTGTTTGACTGATTGGTTGCTTAATCGTTTTTAGGAGTGTGAGATGAACAGATTATTCAAAAAACTAAAGCATGTTCTGTTAGGTGGTCTGATCGGAGTGGGCGTCTTTGCTGTGCTGGGCTCCTCGGCCTTCGCTCAAGACTATCCAAACAAATCCATTTCCTTGATCGTAGGATTTCCGCCTGGTGGATCAAATGATATTGTGGCGCGTTTGTTTGCGCCCAAACTAAGTGAGATCTTGGGCGTGTCGGTCGTCGTGGTGAATAAGTCTGGCAGTAATGGTTTGATAGGTACCGATTTTGTTGCGAAGGCTGCGCCAGATGGCTATGTGATTACGTTTGCCAGTGCAAGCCCGTTGGTCATTAGTCCGCATACCTTTCCAAAGATTCCATTTGATACCCTTAAGGATCTCGTCGGCGTGACAACGGTTGCGCAAACGCCAGAGTTATTGGCGATAAATCCTTCGGTTCCTGCTAAGACACTGCAAGAATTGATCGCCTTGTCCAAGACACGTCGAGTCACAATTTCTTCGTCGGGTAGCGGTGGTTTGCCGCACTTGGCAATTGAGTTGCTGCGTGGCGCTGCGGGTAGTGGGGATATTGTTCATGTGCCGTATAAAGGCGCAGGCCCTGCGATTGCCGATTTGTTGGGTGCGCACGTTGATGGGATCATTGTCGATCTGCCTCCGCTGTACCCTTTGGTGCAAGATGGCCGACTGCGCGCGATTGCGATCACCAATACGCAACGGGCCGTGTTGTTGCCAAACACCTTGACGTCAGTTGAGCAGGGCTTCCCTGAAATTTTGGCCTTTAACTGGTTTGGTGTCATGACACCCGCTAAAACACCGAAGCCCATTATTGATAAACTTTATTCGGCCTTAGCCAGAGCGGCCAATTCACCGGAGCTGGTCGAAGCCATGCGCAAAGTCGGCGTTGAGCCTTTTGTGCAAGCGTCGCCACAGGCCTTCAGTGATTTCTTGCAGAAAGAAATCGATCGTTGGGGTGTGGTGGCGCGTGCTTCGGGCGCCAAGTCTGACTAAACATCCCAAGCTGAGGTCGCCTAGATTAAAAACGACCTCAGTCAGCGCCCGGAGGCGGGGGTGTTATTTGCTTTGCGCGATGGGTTGTAAAGGCAGTGGATTGCCGGCTGGCAACGGTGTGCGATTGACGTTCAGAATCATTGATACCATGACGTAATAACCACTGACTGCAATCAGATCAACGATCCCTTGCTCGCCAAAAAGATCGAGTGCGGCTTTGTACGTTGCATCGCTGACAGCGTGATTGGTATGCATCTCTTGGCAAAAATTATAGACTGCTTCTTCGTCAGGTTTCATGTTCGCAGGACGCTTGCCTGATGCAAGATCTGCAGCAACTTCTGGATTTAAGCCGGCTTTGAGTGCAAGGCGATGATGTGCAAACCATTCATATTGCGCGGTCCATTGGCGCGCAGTGATCAAAATGGCAAATTCGTTCAACCGTGGTGACATTGAGCTTTTAAAGCGCAAGTACTCTCCGACTTCGCGCAAGCGGTCCGCAAGCACCACGCTCCGATGCT
>CAIYCP010000373.1 GCA_903924715.1 uncultured beta proteobacterium | reverse complement strand
AGTACCTCTAAGGGAATGGCTCCAAACCAGCGCGCCAACAACTTGATTCGTCCATCCTCCAACAAGCGCATAGCGTGTTCAGCCAAAAGTCTCGCGGCATAGGGGTAGTCTTCGCCCGCAATCGCATGGTCAATAGCAGGGACAATCTGTTCGTTTTCTTCGTACCAACCTGCTGCAGCTAGATGCAATCGCAGAAAATCATCGGGCCGCTTTCGCTTTAATTGGGTGCGCAAAATATCAGCGAATAAAGGGTGATAACGCCATCGTTCAGTCCGCCCAGGAACAGCCGAAACAAAAAGATTCCCCTCGATTAATCGGTCCAGCATGTAGTCACAGTTAAGCCCCGGAACCAGTGCTTGGCAAATAACAGGATCGAGTTGATGAAGTACCGATGTTGAGAGTAAAAATTCATAAATCTCTTGAGGTTGGTGGCTCAGTACGACCTCGGACAAATATTCTTCAACCGGCTGCAGACTTGCTGAAATTTGGTGAAGCAAGACGTTGGAGCCGATGCTCTGGTGGCTCAAAGCAATCGATGCCAAGGCCACAGCTGCGGGCCAGCCATCCGTTTTTTCATGAAGTAAATTCAAAGTGGCGAGGGACAAATCCTGGAGTCCCAGCGCGCTTTGAAACAATGCCGCTGATTGTTCTTTGGAAAACTGCAGATCATGGTCATTGAACTCCAGCACGGCTCCTTGTAATTTCAATTTGGCCAAGCCCCTTCGCAGTTTGCGTCTGGATCCAATCACCAAACGACTGCCAGTAGGTAGTTGCCCCAAAAGGCTGAGAACGATTTCCGGGAGTGGGCCGCCATCGATCAGTTCAAAATCATCCAGAAAAATAGCGATAGGCTGGCTATTTGATACTTTTAGCCCAAAGGGCTCAATTTGATCAGGTCCCGCCGAGATACTCAAAACTTTCCGCAAAAAAGACAGAAATCGCTGCGGGTCATTGTCATGACGTTCCAGCGACAACCATGGGGTATCTATACCCTGCGCAATAAAGACATCTCGTAACTGCGACATGGTCTGAGTCTTGCCATAGCCCGCAGGGGCAATGAACAAAATGAGTTTCGCACCATTGGCTAAAACGCGATCAATGATCAGGTTACGCTGAATACCTGTCAGCAAAGAATCTGAAGTGCCGTTGGTCTGCATTAGTTGGTTTTGAATAATTTTTGACTCTAACCCACCTATGAAAGTCATCAGGTGCAGATCATTATCACTAATGTTTGCGTTTCAGTTATTTTGAGAATTTGTTGAGTCAAAGGTCGGAATCAGGTGCTCCCAGTACGCTTTTGAATTCATAGTAAGTGAAAGCGTCAAGCGTAATCGAACGACCGCTTGGTTGAATCTGTGAGTGTTCTCAGCACCTTGAAGAAAGTCTGCTTAGGGACTGAAGCACGGGTTGATGCCACAACCGCATCGTCCGCTTATGGCCGAAACCGGGTGCTGAAAAATTGGCGGCGAACGGCTCCTAACGCGACAAACCGGGTGCCCACTGGACGATCCTTTCTTTACGAGTGGCTTAGTTGCACGCATCAGTCTTCTCTGACTTGATCGAATTTTCATTAATTTTTCAATATATAAATGATATTATTAGTACAAAATCTGTTGACCCGCCGCACGAGAGCCGGTCGGCAAATCCAAAAATTGATCGAACAATCACGCCGTCTGATGGGTTTTAATTCAAAATATCTCACTCGATGCTTTGAAAGCGGCACGTACGGCTAGGTAAAAAGCTTGAAGGCAACGCGGCCGTCCCTTGTAACGATCGCGTCAACACCTCGTAAAACAAGGGTAAAGCACTTCCCGCACATGCTCTCGCGAAAGCCGACGTTCCCGCATAGCTTGAAACTCTAGGTGATTTCTCAACAGCAGTCATCCAAGTGCATGTCTAATAATTTGTGCGTAACGGGTAAAAATGGGAGGCATTCTAAACCCCAAACTTTATTCAAAAGTTCT
>CAIYCP010000372.1 GCA_903924715.1 uncultured beta proteobacterium | reverse complement strand
GATGGTAATTCACCTGACACCTCAGGCTTGATTGTCAAACAAGCGCGTGAGATGGGCTTCAAAGGCAAGATTGTCCGCACGGGTGGTCCTGCAACGCGTGAAATCGTGAACGTCGCGGGCAAAACTGCGACTGAAGGGATGTTTGTGCATACGCCCATTGATCCTGCTCAACCCTCGATTAAGGCTTACGCTGATCAGTATGCTGCAAAGTACAAGTCTGCGATGAATGGTTTTAGTCCAGCCTTTTACGATGCAACCAATCTGCTGTTTGAAGCAATGCGTCGTGCCGGTACGGTCACTGATTCGACAAAAGTTCGTGATGCACTCGAAAAAATCAGTGGCTTTCCGGGTGCGTTGGGAACGTTAGGTTGGACGGGCCAGGCCACCTATGGCATCAATCATCAATTGAACGCACCGTTCTTTGTGGCTGAAGTCAAAGATGGCGCTGAAGTGATTCGTGCACGTTGTACGGTGGCCGGTTGCGAATAGCGCACAACTATTTTTAAAACATAAAAGTTGGTTTTTCTATGACGCGCTCGCTTTCAGATCCAGTCACCCTGTGCATGGCGGATTATGCTCAGGCACAAACTTGGCCCAAGCTACCTGAGGCGGTGCGCGTGCATACCTTGAGAGCTTGGGTCAATTTTGTGGCCTGCGCGACCGGAGGCGCGACCATGCCCTCGGTGGATGCTGCGGTGACTGGGCTGCTATCGATGGGCGGTGGTGACATACCGAACTTGGGTAGACGAGAGCGTACTTCGCTGCCAGATGCAGCGTTGTTAGGTAGTTTGGCTGCGTCTGCGCACACTTATGATGACACGCATCTGTCGACCATCACACATCCAACCGGGCCCGTGGCTTCAGCGATCCTCGCGACCGCGTATCAACTGGGTACAGTCGATCGTCCGGTGAGTGGTGAACAGATGCTCAATGCCTTGGCGATTGGCCTTGAGCTTGAGTGTCGGGTCAGTTGCGCGATCAAGGCAGGTGGCGCCGACATGGGTTGGTACATGACTGGGCTGTCAGGGGCCATTGGTGCGTCGGCGGCAGTGGGTCGTTTATTGAATCTAAGTCACACACAAATGGTGTACGCGTTAGGCTTGGCCGCGAGTCAGGCCGGTGGCGTTCGGGCAGCGCATGGCAGTATGGCGATCACGTTTGCGCCTGGGTTGGGTGCGCGCGATGGTGTGGTCGCGGCGCATCTTGCAGCCGCCGATTACGCCTGTAACGCAAATACAATTGAGGGACGTAATGGCTTGTTACAAGCATTGACGGGTGGACATGATGCCAGTTTGATCCGTACTGATTTAGGGGATCGGTACGAGTCTTTGAATAATGCGTTTAAGCCCTACCCCTGCGGCATCGTGATTCATCCCGCGATTGACGCCTGTTTACATCTACAACGCACGCATACTATTCGTCACCAAGATATTGAGCGTATTGAGCTTAAGGTGCACCCCGATGCGCTCACGCTTTGTTGGCGCAAGTTGCCGGATACGGTTTTAGAGGCGCAGGTGAGTTTGTATCACTGGGTTGGCGCAAGTCTGGTGTTCGGCGCAGCTGGGATTGCGCAAGGCACACTCGAGAGTGTGTTGAATGCAGACTCTCGCAGATTGCAAGCCTGTGTTGAGACCATCACCGACGCTGCACTTCAAGATAACCAAGCGATTGTCAAAATTCGGTTGCGAGATGGTCGTGAATTTGAACACTTCACGCGCGATGCCACCGGTAGCGTGACCAACCCGATGAATGATCAACAGCTGTCCGCAAAATTTATTGAACTTGTGATGCCTGTACTCGGTGAGCGACGCGCACAGTCTTTGTTGGCCAAATGTTTAGATATGGCGTCTGTGAATGGCGCTGCCGAGATCTTACAGTTGGGCGCTCGATAGTTTTTCGAGATCTGCTTAGGCACTGCCCGACCGTGTACCACTTAAGGAGCTAGTTTGGACTGGAGCGTATTGCTAGTGCAGGCAACGATGAACGGACTTATCATCGGCTTGCTGTACCTATTGATGGCGGTTGGCTTTACGCTAGTGTTTGGCGTGATGCGAATGGTGAATTTTGCGCACGGCGAGTTTTATATGCTGGGCGCAGTGACAGTATATTTTTTTACTGGCGTATTTCATCTGCCATTTCTCGTTTCAGTTGCCTTGACTTTTTTTGGCGCCATTGCCTTGGGCGCGCTGATGGAATGGTTGATCTTGCAGCCTTTTCGGCGCGACGAGCTGAACGGCATGATCGTCACAGTGGGCCTGGCGATGATTTTGCAAAATGTAGCGTTAATTATTGTCGGACCTGATCCGCTTTCAATGCCAGCCGTGGCGGAAGGAACGCTACAGCTTGGCAGTATTGTGGTGCCAAACTCACGCGTCTATGTCGTGGGCTTCGCGTTACTCGTGTTGGCGCTGCTCTATGTCTTTTTGCGTTACTCGCGCCCTGGACGGGCGCTGCGGGCCGTCGTTGAGGATTTTGAAATCGCCTCGATTCAAGGCATTCGAGCCCGTATTTACTATCCTCTCGGCTTTGGTCTCGGTGTAGGCTTGGCCTCGATCGCTGGCGCGTTAATGGCCCCGATTTTTTCGGTATCGCCTTTTGTGGGTGCAGCGCCGCTTCTAAAGGCGTTTATCGTGGTGGTGCTAGGCGGCTTGGGTAGCATCCCTGGCGCCGCGTTTGCAGGCTTGGTGCTGGGCCTGTGTGAAAGTTACGCAAGCTTATTCTTTGATAGCAGCACAGCGGACATGTTTATCTTTGCGGTGGTCATGTCGATGCTTGTGCTGCGACCTAAAGGCCTACTCGGCAGAGGAGAAGCCTGATATGACAAGCTTACTGAGCAACGCGATCCCTCAAGAACGTAAAAATTGGTTTTGGTTAGCTGTGCTTGCCGTGATTGCAATCTGGCCATGGTTTTCTGGTATTTTTGTTTTGCACCTGGCAATTCTTACCTGCTTGAATATTCTGATTGTGAATGGCTTATCAATCATTGGTCGTTGTGGTCAACGCTCGTTCGGCCATGCTGCCTTTGCAGCGATCGGTGCCTATGGTTCGGTGTTGCTGGCAACGCTTGCTAACTGGAACATTCTGCTATCGGGTTTGGTGGGAATGCTGCTGTCGGCTTTTGTGTCCTTCCTGTTGGGTTGGGTGATTTTGAGACTCAAAGGTGTGTACTTTGTTTTGGTGACCTTTTCCTTTGGTGAGCTCACTCGCTTGGCCTTGTTGGACTGGTCTGAATTGACTGGGGGTGCAAACGGCATTGCGAATATTGCGCCGGCAACAATCATGGGTTTTGTCTTTGATACGCGGCCCAGATTCTATGGTTTGGCGTTAGCCGTTGCACTGCTGTCGATCTGGTTAATGAAGAAGTTGTTCTCGTCTCATTTTGGGCATGCGATCGATGCCGTATCTGATAATCCAGCGCTAGCCGAATCAACCGGTTTGAGCGTACATAAAATTCAGCTGGTAGCCTTTGTTCTTGGTTCCAGTCTCGCGGCGTTGGGCGGGGTATTGTTGGCGCGTTATATCGGCTATATCTCGCCAGAGTCATTCAATACTTCGGCATCGATTGCATTTATTACGATGTTTGTCATTGGGGGGCAACGATCGATTTGGGGCCCCTTGGTTGGCGCGGTGGTGCTTACGCCCCTACCTGAGCTCTTTCGTGGCGCGGTGCAAACGCAGAATATTTTTTACGGTGTTGCTCTGATTTTGATCCTGCGCTTTATGCCTGGTGGCTTAGTCAGCATGATGGAGTGGTTGAAGAGTTTTAGAAAGGTGCGACCATGAGCCAAGAACTATTGCGAGTTGAAGGATTATCCAAGAATTTTGGTGGACTCGCTGCGTTGCATAACGTGTCGTTTACGGTCTCACGCGGTGAGATTGTGGGCCTAATCGGCCCAAATGGCGCGGGTAAGACGACTGCGTTTAACGTCATTAGTGGCACGATGCCGCCCTCGGCAGGTACGATTACTTTCGCTGGTAAAGACATCGCAGGTGGCCCGCCTAGCAAGGTGGTTGTTGCAGGCTTGGCACGCACCTTTCAATCTACTTCGACCTACCCGCAGGTATCGGTTGCCGAAAATGTATACCGTGGCATGATTGCGCGCATCGCGGGTACCGCGGTTGCAAAAATTGCCGGACGCACGACACAGCTTGTTGCGGCAGATCAGGTCGCTGCCGAGATTGATAAGATTTTGCATATGGTCGATTTGCAAAGTTGGCGCGACGTGCCTGCGGGCTCGCTTGCATACG